>USTJ01000121.1 GCA_900557585.1 uncultured Eubacteriales bacterium | reverse complement strand
AACTCGGGTTAAATATGATTTTTGCCCAATTGTGCCACCTGTCATGGTAAAAGTTCCGTCATTATAAACTTGACTTCCCTTTGCCGACGCAACATTGCCCATAATGGTTCCGCCCGAAAGGTTGAATGTTCCGCCTGATGAAACATATACCCCACCACCATTTTTGGCATTTCCACCAGACAAAGAGCCATTTGTCATGTTGAAACTGGACTTGTTGCCAACATAAATAAGCCCGCCAAGACCATCACTAGCAACAGTTCCACCCGAACTGCTTCCACCACCCTCATGTTGATCTCCGCCAGGGTTTTCATCTGTTTTCCCTGGAACCGAAGCAAGGGCAATGCTTGTTTCATTGAATGAAAAAAATCCAGCAGTCAGAATCATGACAACCGGAAGCAAAAGTGCGAATATAATTTTAAAGACTCCCTTTTGCAAAATTTCCCTCTTTTCGATGCATTTTTTACATTTTATATTTCAAATACGCAATAATGCACCCATTTTTACGTAAATATCTTACCACCATGCAAAATATCTTGTCAAACACATTTAAAAGATAAAAATAAACACATTTGTGTTTTTAAATTTCACCACAACAAACTCAAATATAATAAAAAAATACAGACTTGATGTCTGTATTTATTTTGCATATTCTATGATGATTGTATACAATTATTTGTTAAACATAAGTGCAACAAGAAACCATATAAAATTTACATAGTGAAGTTATCAAATAGAGCGAAATTTGCATGCATAAGACATAAAAAAGGAAAAGCCACAGGGCAAAATGTAGTTATAAATTATTAGTGAATAGTGATGAGGTAGTTTGATAATTACAAACAACAAATATAGACCTTTAATCTATACTTGCTTTATCAATTCCGTGTAGTCAAGTAGCAGATTTGATTATATTTTCGAGCTAAAAACCCCAAACAAGGCTCGCGATTGTATCTTGCGGTACATCGGAGTTCTTGTTTGGGGTTTTTAGCCAAAAAGATAATTAAAAATGCGGTTTCAAATCCCGCCGCCTCGGTAGAGAGACGGAATTAGATTATTTTAATACTGGAGACATCTCACGGTACTTCTTCAATCCAGTTCCGGCTGGAATGAGTTTACCAATGATAACGTTTCCTTTAAGACCAACAAGAGGGTCAACCTTTCCACAAATTGCAGCATCTGTAAGAACACGAACTGTCTCTTGGAATGACGCAGCAGACAAGAAACTGTCGGTTGCAAGAGATGCTTTTGTAATTGGAAGGAGAACTCTTTTTGCTGTTGCTGGTTCGCCATCGTTTGCAATTGCTCTTTCGTTTTCTTCTTCATATTTGAAGATATCAACGGTTTCTCCTGGGAGAAGGTCGGTGTCACCAGACTCGGTAACTTTAACCTTGCGGAGCATTTGACGAATGATGATTTCCATATGTTTATCGTTAACATCTACAGAGTTGTTCTTATAAACTTTCAAAACTTCTCTCATCAAATAGTCTTGAACACCCTTGATTCCCATTGTTTCGAGAATATCATGAGGGTTAAGAGGACCTTCGGTGAGTGGAGTTCCTGGTTCAACTTTGTCGCCAACTTTAACCTTGTATTTTGCAAGATATGGAGTTGGATATTCAATTGAACCGTCACCAGTTGAAATTGTAACAATACGTTTTGCTTCGTCAATGTTTTCAACTTTTCCTGTAACTTGGCTGATAACAGCAACACCTTTTGGTTTCTTTGCTTCGAAAAGTTCTTCAACACGAGGAAGACCACGAGTGATATCGTCTGCAGATGCAGTTCCACCGGCTTGGAAGACCTTCATTGTAAGTTGGGTTCCAGGTTCACCGATAGATTGAGCAGCAATAATACCAACTGCTTCACCAACTTCAACCATGTCACGAGAAGCCATGTTTCTTCCGTAACATTTTGCACAGCAACCATATTTGCTCTTGCATGTGAAGACAGTTCTGATTTCAACTTCTTCAATGCCAGCATTTTCAATTGCTTTTGCTTGGTCGAGAGTGATCATTTCATTGCCTTTTGCAAGAACTTCGCCAGTTTTTGGATCGATAACATCGTTTACAGGGCAACGACCATAGATTCTTTCTTTCAAAGATTCAACTTTTGTTGAACCATCATAAATTGCTGAAACTTTCATTCCTTTTGGTTTTTCGCCACGAGCAGCATAGCAGTCTTCTTCATCAACAACAACTTCTTGTGCAACGTCAACCAAACGACGAGTAAGATACCCAGCGTCGGCGGTTTTAAGCGCCTTATCAACCATTCCTTTACGTCCACCACGAGTTGAAATGAAATACTCAATTACAGAGAATCCATCTTTATATGACGAACGAATAGGAACTTCGATAACTTTACCAGATGTTGACACCATGATTCCGCAAAGACCAGCAAGTTGGCACATGTTACCAGCGTTACCACGAGCAGCAGAGTCAACCATCATTTTAAGTGGGTTGTCTTGGTCATAGGCTTTCATGGTTGCAACTTCCATTTTCTTCATGGCACCATTCCAGATTTCTGTAATTTTCATGCTCTTTTCTTCTGGGGTGATAAGTCCACGACGATATTGTTTGTTTGCAACAGATGCAAGTTCGTCTGCTTCATGAATGATATCCATTCTTTCAGGCGCAACTTTAACATCGAACAAGTTTGCAGTGATACATGCTTTTGTTGAATATTTGAAGCCTTGCTCTTTCAAAACGTCAAGAAGTTTTGCAGTTTCGGTTGGTCCAAGGTTATCATAGCAAGCCTTGATGATTGCTTTGATTTGTTTCTTTCCAACAGGAGAATCAACTTCATATTTAAGCATGTCTTCTGGGGTTTTTCTTTCAATAAGATTGATATTTGCAGGAAGATTTCTGTTGAAAATGATCTTACCAACAGTTGTTGGAACAATTCCACGGTGCATTACGCCATCAACTTCAACCTCACGGCGAACATTGATTTTAGAGTGAAGTGTTATAAAGCCTGTTTGATATGCCATTATTGCTTCATCTTCGGTTGCAAAAGTCATTCCCTCACCCTTTTCACCAGCACGGTCCATTGTAAGATAATAGTTACCAATGATCATGTCTTGTGAAGGAACGGTGATAGGTTCACCATCGGCAAGTTTCAAAATGTTGTTTGATGCAAGCATCAAGAATCTTGCTTCGGCTTGCGCGTCAATTGAAAGTGGAACGTGAACAGCCATTTGGTCACC
>USTJ01000120.1 GCA_900557585.1 uncultured Eubacteriales bacterium | reverse complement strand
TCGATAGAGTTTAGAAGACTGATTAAAAAGTTGATTGGCAAAACCCGATATTGATAACTTTGAAGAGCAACATAAATTCCCGGAAGCATCACCGCAAAAAGAAGCCCCGTAAGACGCAAAATTCGAACAATTGTTGTTCGCGCAGGAATGTCATAGTAATCATTTGGCGATTGAAGGTCTTCAAAATAGACATATGGCGCGGTCAAAATTATTGGCGACCCATCAACAATAATGGCAACCCTGCCCTCTAAAATCTTTGCAACTGCAACATCTGGCTTTTCGGTTGTTCCAATGCGTTTGAAAAACTTTTCTTCTTTTGAGCCCAAAAATTCTTCAATATAAAACGAATCAATAACGCCGTCGATATCAATGTTTTCAATGCGTTTTTCAATTTCTTTTACAACATTTTTAGATGCAACATCTTCAAGATAAACAAGTGCGACTTTTGTTTTTGTTCTTCTGCCAACAACATGATTTTTCACCGCCAAAGTTGGGGTTTTAAGGCGCTTTCGAATCAGTCCCATGTTTGTTTCAAGGTCTTCAATGAATCCCTCTCTTGGCCCCCGAAGAACACTTTCGCTTGGGGGCTCGGCAATTGCACGTTTGCTGTAACCCGGTGCCGGAATGCTCAAAAATCCTTTTTCACCTTGAACGCCAAGAACAACCGCGCCGTTGAAAATTTCTTCTTGAACTTGTTTCTTTTCTTGAACAGGCTTCCCCTTCCCCGATGCAAAAACATTGGTTTCAAGTTGCCCCAAAATGTCCTTTTCTTGCAACTTTGACTCGCGAAGAGCAAGCAAAAGCCCCGACAAAATGTTTTCTTTGTTCACCATGCAAGAAACATAGAAAAAATATGCCTTTTTCTTTCCAAAGTCGAACTCTTGACACTCTATGCCACAATTTTCACCAAACCAACCAAGAACTTTTTGTTTTAATCCACCTTTCATTGCTTTTTTCCTTTTTGCTAGTTTGAGCAACAAAAAGTGGTTTTATGTATGCCTTTCAGAAACAATGATAATGTCAAATTTACCCCCACATTTCCACACAAAAAAATAAAAGCACAGGTTTACCCGTGCCTTTTTTTGTATGTTATATATTTGAAATCTGTTTTTGCTTTTGAGTTAAAATTGACAATCTTTATTCCCTTGCCGTTTATTTTAAAGTGAGCGCAGACTTTTTGATTGGACTTTCAGATTATTTAAACAAAATTTTACACAAACCAAAAGAAAAAGACCTTTCGGTCTTTTTTTTGTTGGTTTTTATTTTTCTGGTTCTGAATTGTCTTCGGATGGTTTTGCTTTTTCTTTGAGTGGAAATTGCTTTTGGAAAAATGAAATTTGTGATTCCATTTGTCCAATAACATCAATCGCATCACGGCGATTTTCAACGACCGCTTTAAGGTTTCCACGTTTGAAAATGTTTCTTGAATCTGCAAGAGTTTGCTCTGATTGAAGAAGCAAAAGTCTTTCAGAACTCAAAAGCACTCTGTGAAGTCTTGCAATACGGTTGGTGTAAAGTTTTCTTCCAACAGTAATGTTTGGGCTTGCAATGCGTTGTGCCATATCTTTCATTTCTTCAACAATAGAAATTTGACGATCGTCATATTCTTTTTCAAGAAACAAATCAATGTTGTCTTGAAGTTCAAGGCTTGCGTGCAAAAGTCCAATGTCATATTGATTATCGTTATCCATATTGCCTCCTGTTTTTACACTCAATATTGTAACATGCAAAAATATCAATGTCAATATGCATTTTCGGCAAAACCACTCATTTTTCACAGGTTTTTGCATTTTTTTTTGCAAAGAAAAAAGAGCCGTTTCGCTTTTTTAAAGTTTCATTTCGTAAAGATAAAATTCATGACCATAACGTTCGGTTTCGCCAACGTTTTCAAAACCAAATTTATGATATAGATTTTTTGCTTTTTCATTGTGGCGTTCAACCAAAATTCGAACGCCGTCGAAGCCCTGTTTTCTCAAATCATCAAAAACATATTCAAGCATTTGTGTTGCAAAGCCGTGTCTTTGCATGCTTGGAGAAACACCAATACGCGCAAATGAAGCACGCTTTTTGAAAGGCTGTTTCCATGTGAAATTTTCCTCGCCATCTTCACAGCGTTGCCCTGCAAAACAAATTGCAACAAGACGCCCATTTTCATAGCCACCATAAAGCCCGTTTCGCTCAATGTCAAAGTTTACAATCTCTTCGTTTGGATAGTCATCTTCCCAAAAAGTGTGAGAGTTTGTTTTAATGTCGGCATAAAGTGCCATGATTTCTTTCATGTTTTCTTTTTTAAGTTTTCTGATTTCCATGACATTATTATACATTCTTTTCATTTTTCACGCAAACAAAAAGCGCCTCATCAAAATTTTTAAAGCCACAAAATTGATAGACAAGCAAAGAAAAAAACAATATACTGAAAATATAAACAACCTTGGAGGAAAAAATGGAAAACCAAAGCAAAGAACTTTCTCAAATTAAAAACTCTTTTTCTGCAAAACGAAAAAGAAAATGTGCAAAAGTCCTTTCATGCATTTTTGCTTTTGCAATTGTGTTTTTTACATTTTTCACAATCACCTGGTTTGTTGGAAGTTCAAAAATTTTAAACTATATTTCAAACCTTGAAATTTCAGCAAAAGCCAACGAAAATGTGATTGTTTCTAAAAATGCAGAAACCGGAGTTGCAACAATAAACAACAAAACTGGCAGAGAACTGAAAATTTTGCAAATAACCGACATTCATTTTGCATGTAGCATTTTCCGCTATAATTTTGACAAAAAAGTTGTAAACCAAATTGTGAAGTGTGTTGAGAAAAACACACCAGACATTATTGTTGTCACCGGTGATGCGATTTCGCCAATTTGGATAACCTCGGGAACCCGAGACTCATACAAACAACTTGATGCATTTTTAGCATTGTTTGAAAAAATTGGAATTCCATATACCTATTGTTTCGGAAACCATGACGCAACCGGAACCGCATCGAAAAAATATATTTCAGACAAAATTGAAAAAGCCGAGCATTCTTTCTATCTTGGCGGGGTGAACAATGTTCAAGGCATGGGCAATTATGTTGTTAAAGTTGAAACAAACGGAGTTCTTTCCTCTTCTTTCATTTTAATGGACAGCAACCAAAACCTTGACGGCGACTATGAAGGCATAAGCGCAAAACAAGTTGTTTGGTATGAACAAAAAATCAAAGAACTTCAAGAATTCGCAGACAAGCTTGAAAAAGCAACATTGCAGACAATCGAAGAAGGAAAGATGACAAAAGACCTTGCTCTTATCACAGAATT
>USTJ01000119.1 GCA_900557585.1 uncultured Eubacteriales bacterium | reverse complement strand
TATATCAACTTCTTTAAAAATGGTTGCCCACCACATGGTGGTTTTGGTCTTGGACTTGACCGACTTTTGATGCTTCTTCTTGACCTTCCAAGTTTGAAAGAAGCAATGTACATTTTCCGTGGTCCAGACCGCTTGAACCCATAAGGAGAAAAATATGAATCGTATTGAAATTAAAGATCTTAACAAAAACTATGAAAAATTTGGCAACCAAACCGTTACAATTTGCGGTTGGGCAAGAACCATTCGTGACTCAAAGAACATTGCGTTTGTTTCGCTTAATGATGGTGCTTTCAAGTGTGTTCAAGTTGTTGTTGAACGCGATAAAGTTGCAAACTATGACGAGGTTGTAAAACAAATTTCTGGCGCATCTTTCTGTGTTACTGGAAAACTTGTTTTAACCCCAGAAGCACAACAACCTTTCGAAATCAATGCCGAAGAAGTGAAAGTTCTTGGCGAGTCTTCTGCCGACTATCCATTGCAGAAAAAACGCCACACAATCGAATTTTTGAGAACCATTCCAACAATCCGTGCAAGAGGAAACTTGTTCAATGCTGTTTTCAGAATCCGTTCAACTGCTGCCTATGCAATCCACAAGTTCTTCCAAGAAAGAAACTTTGTTTATATCCATACACCAATCATCACAGCAAACGACTGTGAGGGTGCGGGAGAAATGTTCCAAGTTACAACTCTTGACATGGACAATCTTCCAAAGAAAGACGGCAAAGTTGACTATTCACAAGACTTTTTCGGAAAGAAAGTTTCGCTTACTGTTTCAGGACAACTTCATGAAGAAACTTTGACCCATGCATTTGGAAAAACCTATACATTTGGGCCAACTTTCAGAGCAGAAAACTCTAACACTTCTCGCCATGCTGCCGAATTTTGGATGATGGAGCCAGAAATGTGCTTCACCGACATTGATGGACTCATGGACAATGAAGAAGAAATGGTGAAATATGTCATTTCCTATGTCATGAAAGAATGCCACGACGAACTTGAATTTTTGAACAAGTTTGTTGACACCGGACTTCTTGACCGCCTTGAAAACATTGTTTCAAACAACTTTGTTCGTCTTGACTATACCGATGCAATCAAAGAACTTGAAAAAGTGAAAGACAAATTTGTTTTCCCAGTTTCTTGGGGAATCGACCTTCAAAGTGAACACGAAAGATATCTCACCGAAGTTGTATATAAAAAGCCAGTGTTCCTTAAAAACTATCCAAAAGAAATCAAAGCATTTTATATGCGTCAAAATGATGACGGCAAAACTGTTGCCGCTGTTGACCTTTTGGTTCCTGGAATTGGTGAACTTATTGGTGGAAGCCAACGTGAAGAACGCCTTGATGTTTTGCTTGGTCGCATGAAAGAACTTGGACTCAAAGAAGAAGACTATTCTTGGTATCTTGACACTCGTCGTTTTGGAACAAACATTCACTCGGGCTATGGCCTTGGTTTTGAAAGAATGGTTATGTATTTAACCGGAATTTCAAACATTCGTGATGTTGAAATCTTCCCAAGAACAGTTGGTTCAATTCAAGGATAGAATTTTAAAAAAATATATTTATGAACATATTTTTTGTTGCTCTGTGGCATAAAAAAGTGTATACTCAAATATATAATAATGTGGAGGTAAAAATAATATGGCAAAGAAATCAGATTATTTTGGTCTTGGATACATTGTAAGTGTTATTCTTGCAATCATTCCTGTAACATCTTGGATTTGTGGTGCTGTAACTCGTTTTGCAGAAGGCAAAATCGTTGCTGGAATTTTAAGACTCATCTTCGGTTTCACAATTGTTTGGATTGTTGACCTTATCCTTATGATTGTAAGCAAACATATTTGGAGATTGCTTAACATTTAAATGAAAGAAGTATCACGTTTGTGATACTTTTTTTATGCAATTTTTTGAAAAATATCATTTATGTTTTGAATTTTTGAACGAAATGTTTTTAAGGTTCTTGTTTCGTGCGCAAAAAATAAAATCAAGAAAAATTGGGACTTGACAAAACTGCATTTTCATGGGATAATAATATTACAATCTCGTGTCATTCCAGATTGTCTATGTTGGGAAAATTTGAAAAAATCTTCTTATGAATGGCAATAACAATAGGTCTTTGGCTGTGGTTATTGTTGTTTATAAGTAGATTTTTTTTATTACAGCCAAATAAACAAAAAGGAGAAAAAACATGAAAGTTCTAATCGGAACAAAGAACCCTGGAAAAATTAAAGGGGCAAAAATGGCACTTGAAAACTATTTTGAAAATGTCGAGGTTGTTGGCATCAGTTCGCCATCTGGTGTAAGCGAACAACCAATTGGAGAAGAAACCTTTGTCGGAGCAAAAAACAGGGTTGAAAACCTTGTGAAATATGCTTTGGAAAACAATATTTCTGCCGACATGTTCGTGGCTGTAGAGTCTGGAATTTTCTCTGACCTTGGCTTCTGGGCGGTTACAAATGTTGCTGTCATTCAAGACAAAAACGGAAATCAAGGCGTTGGAACAAGCGCAAGTTTTCCAATTCCAAACAAGTATCTTGAAGAAATCAAAACAGTTGGTCTTGGCGATGTGATGGATAAAATCTTCCACGAAAACAATCTTCATTCTGGAACTGGTGGAATTGGAATTTTGACCCACGAAGTAATGAGCAGAATAGACCTTAATGCTCAAGCATTCACAATGGCTCTCACACAGTTTGTGAAAGGCAAAGCATGGTCAGACGCCGAAGACGCAATGGAAAAATAAAAAACAAAGCACTTTGCTTTTTTTTAGCAAGGTGTTTTTCTTTGCAAAAAACTTTTAAAAGCCCTTGATTGGCTTAAAAATGTTGAAAAAGAAAAGTAAAAAAAGAGTGGGGAAACCCACTCTTTGTATTTTGATATTTTATTGTTTAAACTACTCTTTCATAGTTGTTGTCTTGCGCAACAAGATAACTTTCAACACTGCCATCTTCTGAAAGAAGAATCATTCTTCCGCCACGATATTTTGTTGTGAACTTGATTGTTGGATAAGCTGTATAGTCCATGCTCATGCCATAAGAAAGTGTGATGCCGGTTTGTTTGTCTTTCACCGAATAGTTGTTTTTGTGGTCGTGTCCGCAATAAACCCATTTGGTTGCGCCAAGTTCTGCCATTTTTTCGTATAAATGTTTTTGCTTTCCTTTGCAAACTTTTTCGCCTTTCGAGCCAAGTTCAATTTCATAATTTTGGTTGCCTTTTTTGCTTTCGGCATAAAACGAAGCATATTCAGGAATTGGAACATGAATGAACAAAATGTTTTTAATGTCGGCTTTTTCGGCTT
>USTJ01000118.1 GCA_900557585.1 uncultured Eubacteriales bacterium | reverse complement strand
CTTTTCAAAACGGCTTGACGAGCAACTCTGTAAAGTGTGCTTTTTGAGCCTCTGTATCCTTTTGAAAGTTTGCGGATTTTTACTCTTTTCTTATTTGCGTTAACGCCTCTTTTAATTCTCATTGCCGTTCACTCCTTAGTCTTGATTTCCCACAAGTTTTTTGATTGTTTTTTCTTGTGTGCTTGATACATAGGCTGGGTTTCTCAACGCACGCTTACGACCAGTTTCTTTCTTTGTCAAAATATGACGTTTGTTTTGATGTCCGCGTTTTACTTTGCCACTTTTAAGAACGTTAAATCTCTTTTTAGCAGCACTGTTATTTTTTTGTTTAGGCATTTTTATTTCTCCTTTATGTTACTTTTGATTTTTTGGATTTAGGACTACAACAACATTTCTTCCTTCAACTTTTGGTTCTTTGTCTTTCACTGAAACCTCTTCAAGTTGAGCGCAGAAATTGTTTACGATTTCGATTCCTTTTGCAGAATATGCAAGTTGACGTCCACGCATGCGGAGCACAACTCTAACCTTGTTTCCGCTTGTCAAGAACTTTGTTGCATTTTTTGCTTTGATATCAATGTCGTGTTGTTCAATAGTCATTGAAAGTTGAACTTCTTTAATCTCGACAATTTTTTGATTTTTTCTTGCTTCTTTTTCTCTTTTTGCCTTGTCATAAATGAACTTGCCATAGTCCATGATTTTGCAAACTGGTGGCACAGCATTTGGAGAAATTTTCACAAGGTCGAGCCCTGCTTCGTCAGCCAAACGATTTGCTTCGCGAGAACTCATCACGCCAAGTTGTTCGCCGTTTTCGCCAATAAGTCTAACTTCTCTATCGGTGATATCACCATTCAATTGATGTTCCTGTTTTATAGTCTTATCCCCCTGATTGTGCACATTTGTGCTTTTATGCTTTAAGAAATTCCATAAAAAATGGAGTGGAAAGAAATTTTCCACCCCAAAAGTCTATATCAAAGAGTCTGCACGCGGACAGAGTGCATTCTCTTGTTTTAAACTAATGTTAACCATGACAAAATGTTTCATTCGTCAGGTGGAAAGTGGTCTTTCTCTTGTAAAGCGTTAATATTTTAACGCACTTTTTCTTGTTTGTCAAGCATTATCTTGTTTTATTTTTGATTTCTTCTTTCATCTTTTTAATGATGTCTGCTGGTGCAACATCTTTTTCTTCAATGTTTCCACGCATACGAACAGAAATTGTTTTGTTTTCAACTTCGTTTTCACCAACAATGATCATATATGGAATCTTTTGCATTTGTGCTGAACGAATCTTATATCCAATTTTTTCACTTCTTGAATCAAGTTCGGTTCTGATTCCTGAATTTTCAAATTTCTTTGCAATTTTTTCAGCATATGCCATGCTCTTCTCACTTACTGGAATTACAATTGCTTGAACAGGTGCAAGCCAAAGTGGGAACGCACCAGCAAAGTTTTCGGTGATGATTCCGAAGAATCTTTCAATTGAACCGAAAATTACTCTGTGAAGCATGATTGGTTCTTGGCGAGAGCCATCTTGTGCAACATAGTCAAGTTTAAAGCGTTTTGGAAGTTGCATGTCAAGTTGAATTGTTCCGCATTGCCAAGTTCTTCCGATTGCGTCTTTAATGTGAATGTCGATTTTTGGGCCATAGAAAGCGCCATCACCCTCGTTGATAACATATTCTTTACCAATTTTTTCAAGAGCGTTTTTAAGGCAGGTTTCTGCATGGTTCCATTCTTTGAGTGTTCCAATGTGGTCTTCTGGCATTGTTGAAAGTTCAAGGTGATATTCAAGACCAAACACGCTATACATTCTGTCAACCAAATGAATAATGTTTGCAACTTCGCTTTCAATTTGGTCAGGAGTCATGAAAATGTGTGCATCATCTTGTGTGAAGCAACGAACACGGAAAAGTCCGTGAAGGGTTCCACTTGCTTCGTGACGGTGAACCTTTCCAAGTTCTGCAACACGAAGTGGCAACTCTTTGTATGAGTGCATTCTTTCTTTATAAAAGAGCATTCCTCCTGGGCAGTTCATTGGTTTGATTGCAAATTGGTCATCTTCAACTTTAAAGGTGTACATGTTCTTTTTATAGTGATCCCAGTGTCCTGAAACTTCCCAAAGTTTACGGTTAAGAGCCATTGGAGTTGTAATTTCAACATAGCCTGCTTTTCTGTGTTCTTCTCTCCAAAAGTTTGTAAGTTCGTTAATAACAATTTGTCCTTTTGGCATAAAGAATGGCATTCCTGGTGCATAGTCACTCAAAAAGAACAAATCAAGTTCTTTTCCAAGTTTTCTGTGGTCACGTTTTTCGGCTTCTTCTTGCATTTTGAAATATTCTTCCATTTCGCTTGCTTTTTCAAAAACAACACCATAGATTCTTGTGAGCATTTTATTTTTCACATCACCACGCCAATATGCACCAGCAAGTTTTGTGAGTTTGAATGCCTTTACCATTCCTGTAGATTTAAGGTGTGGCCCACGGCAAACATCTGAAAAGTCGCCTTGTGTGTACATTGAAACTTCTTCATTTTCTGGAATTGCGTTCACAAGTTCAATTTTATAGGTTTCGCCCTCTTGTTTTGCCCAGTCAAGTGCTTCTTTTCTTGAAACCACACTTCTTTTGATTTCATAGTTTGCTTTGATGATTTTTTTCATTTCTGCTTCAATTTTATCAAGGTCATCTTGTGAAATTGGGCTTTTGAATTCAAAATCATAATAGAAGCCATCTTCGGTTGCAGGTCCAATTGAAAGTTTTGCAGTTGGATAGATTGTTTTCACTGCTTGCGCCAAAATGTGTGCAGTTGTGTGACGCATAACCTCTTTATATTCTTTGTCTTTGTTTGTGATGATTTGAAGATCGCAGTCTTCTAAAATTGGTTGGCAAAGGTCAACCAAATGTCCGTTAAGTTTTCCGCAAACTGCAACTCTTGCAAGACCTTCACTGATGCTTTTTGCAACGCCCAAAACAGTGATGCCTTGTTCGAACTCTCTTGTTTCATCTCTAAGTTTGATTTTCATTGTTTTATCCCCTTTTTTCTGAATTTTTATCGTGATTTTTTCATAAAAAAAGCCCCAACACTTTGATTATGAAAAATAACCAAAATGTAAGGACGAAAAATTCTTTCCGCGGTTCCACCTTACTTATCGGCAAACGCCAACCACTTTAAACAGGTTTATCTAGGTTCTATCAAGGTGGTTTCAAAACAAAACTTGCTACAAACTCTTTCAGCCCAGGAAGTTTGCTCTCTCAAAGTAGTTCTTTGTTTCTACTTGTCCTTTTCGCTAAATATGCACATATTATA
>USTJ01000117.1 GCA_900557585.1 uncultured Eubacteriales bacterium | reverse complement strand
ATATAACCCACTATTTATCTATGGCGGAGTTGGTCTTGGAAAAACCCACCTTCTTCACGCAATCGGAAACTATATCACCGAAACCAAACCTGAACTTAAAGTTGTTTATGTAACTTGTGAAAAGTTTGTGAACGAACTTATCAACAGTATCTACGACTCAAAGAAAAGCGCATCAACATCTTTCACCGGTTCTTTCCGTGAAAAATATAGAAAAGCAGATGTTTTGATTGTTGATGACATTCAAGGTATCATTGGCAAAAACGCAGTTCAAACCGAGTTCTTCCACACTTTCAACGACCTTAATGATGCAGGAAAGCAAATCATCATTTCATCTGACCGTCCACCAAAAGAACTCACTGCCCTTGAAGAAAGACTTCGCTCACGTTTTGAATGGGGTCTTATGGCAGACATTGGAGTTCCAGACCTTGAAACCAAAATTGCAATTTTGATTAAAAAAGCACAACTTGAACATTATAATGTTTCAAGAGATGTTATCGAATATATTGCCGGAGTTCCAAGCACCAACGTTCGTGAAATTGAAGGAATGCTCAACCGTGCAGTGTTCTATTCTGGGCTTATCGGTGCCGGAATCGTGACTCTTGACAACGCAAGAGAAGCACTCAAAAACATTGTTGTTGAAGACGAAAGCAAACTTGACGCAGGCAGAATTGTTGATGCAGTTTGCAGATATTATAACATTAAAAAAGAAGAACTTCTTGCAAGAAAAAGAACCAAAGAAATTGCAAGTGCAAGACAAGTTGCAATGTTTTTGATTTCTGACATGCTTGACATGCCTCTTGCAGCAGTTGGCAATATTTTCGGAAAAGACCACGCAACAGTTATCTATGCAAAAACTCGCGTTGCAGAAGACATGGCGAAAGACAAGAAGTTTGCAACCGAAATAAATGACATTAGACAAATGGCGAAAGGAAAATAATGATTGCAAAATTTGAAAAAGCAAGTTATAATATAAAAGATAAAGGAGAAAACTATGAAACTTATTTGTGAAGGTTTAGATTTGAGCGATGCAGTTTTGAAAGTTATCAAAGCAACAGCAACAAGAACAACAAACCCAATTTTGGAAGGAATCAAACTTCGCGCTGGTGAAGATTGCCTTACCCTTTCAGCAACCGACCTTGAAATTTCAATTGAAAAAAGCATTCCTGCCGACGTTAAAATTGAAGGTGAAGTTGTTGTTCCTGGAAAATTCTTTGCAGACTTTGTGAAAAAACTTTCAGGCGAGCAAATTGAACTCAGTTTAACAGAAAATAAAACACTTAAAATTGAATATACAGACAGTGAGGGTTTCCTTCAATGCATGAATGTTGAAGAGTTCCCAGAAATCAAAGACCTTGTGAACCCAGAAAAAGTTGTAATGAACCAAAAAGATTTGAAAGATCTTATCAACAAAACAATTTTCTCTGTTGCAATTGATGACGCAAGACCAATTTTGAAAGGATGCCTCTTTGAAATTGCAAAAGACCACATCACTTCTGTTGCACTTGATGGCTATCGTTTGGCAATGGCTAAAAAACCAATCAAGTCTACAACCGCAGAATTTTCAACAATTGTTCCAGCAAGAACACTTGGCGAAATTGCAAAACTTTTGGAAGGCGACGATGACAACGAGATTGAACTTTTGATTCAAAAGAACTATCTCATGATAAATGTGAATAACACCAGAGTTATCACCCGTCTTCTTGAAGGCGACTTCATTAACTATAAACAAGTAATTCCACAATCAACTTCATCAACAATCTTGGTGAACAAGAAACAACTTGAATATGGTCTTGAACGTGCAAGCCTTCTTGCAAGAATGGACAAAAACAACCTTGTAAAGTTTGACATTCGCGACAAACTTTTAACAATCACCAGTGCATCAGACATTGGAAATGTTACAGAAAATATTACAGTTTCACTTGACGGAAAAGACATTGTGATTGCTTTCAACGCAAGATATATGAGCGAATGCATGAGAAACATTGAAGATGACTTCATCAAAATCAACTTTACTTCTCCAATTGCTCCATGCACCATTTGTCCAAGCGAAGGCGACGACTATTTGTTCCTTATCCTTCCAGTTCGAATCGTATCATAATAAAGGTGGCTTATAATAATGAAAAAAGAAATCAAAACAAACAAACTTATGACAGTTCTTTTATATGGCCTTCTTGCTCTTTGCGTTGTGCATTGCGCTTTCCTTCTTCTTGGACTTTTTGATGTTTTAACACCAGCATGCCTTGAAAGAGACTATTTCAACTATGTTATCGCATTTGTCCTTGTTGGCGTTTTAATTGGACTTTATGTTTTGTTCATGTTCATTGAAACAAAAAAGAATCTTGTAACTCCAACTTGGTTTAAAGTTGTGCTCTATGTTGGACTTTATGTGTTCATGAATGTTTACTATTATCTTGGACTTTATGAATCTCTTGCAGGAATCATTGTTGCATATGTTTTCCTTGGACTTGTTCTCAACATTTTCGCACTTGCAATCTTCTTTAACACACAAAAATCAGATGCCGGATTTATCAAAACATCAAACACATATACTTGTTTCAGTGTTTTCGCAATTTCAACATGCTTTGCAACAATTTTTGAAGTGTTTGCAAGCACACTCAAAATCATCTTCATCAAATCAAGCACATTCGCTTCACTTTCAATGTTTGTTCTTGACATTTGCGTTGTGATTTTGGTTTCACTTCTCTTTGCAGTAATGTTCAGCATTTCACTTGCAAAAAGCAAACGCCTTATCAATGGTTGCCTTATCAAGGTATATCCAACAAACAAACCAGCAAAACAAGTTAAATAATAAAACAAAAAGACCCCAAATTTTGGGTTCTTTTTTTTGTGCAAAAATTATCGGCAGAAATTATACTTTTTACATAAATTGCCCATACCTGCAAAGTCAATAATTTTTTCAAGTTTTGCCGATAACGGCAAGATGTTAAATTTTGTTTAATCTGCCACGGCAAACAGCCGTGCAGAAACTTTTTCTGTTTTTTCTTACTTTTGTGCCTAAAAAGCAGTAAACCACATATATAATTATATTATTATACATAAAAAACTATAATCAATTGAACAATTGAGGTTGACAAAAGCGGTCAAATGCTATTATAATAGGTTCACTATGCCTGTTGCATAGGAATGATTTTTAAGGAGCGACATTTATGAAAAGAACTTATCAACCTAAAAAAGCAAACAGAAAAAAGGTTCATGGTTTCAGAGCAAGAATGGCAACCAAGGGTGGCAGAAATGTTCTTGCTAGAAGAAGAAATAAAGGCAGAGCAAAAATTGCTGCATAGTTTTGGAGCAAAATAATGCTTAAAAGAGAA
>USTJ01000116.1 GCA_900557585.1 uncultured Eubacteriales bacterium | reverse complement strand
TAAATGATCTTAAAAAGAAATTAGAAAATACAAATCAAGAACTTTTAAAACAAGAAGAACTACTAAAAAATCAAAAGAAAATAAAAGAAAAAAGGAGAAAGAAAATTATGTTTACACAATTTTGGCGCCATGCTCATATCCGGTGACATTCACAAAATGTATGTTTTGTGAGTGTTTTCATGCATCATAAAACATACGGCGAGCAAAAACAAAATTATTCATAATTTTAGACCCGTTTGTATGTTTAATAAACCAAAACGGGTCGTTTTATTTAAAGGAGAAAAATTATGGATAATATGAAATTTTTAAAAGAATTGGTGTCAATAAAAAGTTACGACACAAAAGAAAACAAAGAAATTGTTGCATATCTTGAAAAAGAATTTTCAAAGTGTGCAACCGAAATTTTAAAAGTTAAAAACACAATCAACAATAAAGAAAATTTGCTTGTTGGTTTAAACTGCAATTTGAAAAATCTGTCAAATGCAATTGTTCTTTCAGGGCACATTGATACGGTTGTTGCCGATGAAAAATCCTATTTAACAAACCCATATCAAGCGGTTGAAAAAGATGGCAAAATCTATGGTCTTGGGAGCATTGACATGAAAAGTTTCTTTGCCGTGATTTTAAACAAGGCAGAAGAACTTAAAAAATTGAACAAACCTGTTGTTATTGCAATCACTTCCGACGAAGAAACCGATTTTGAAGGTGTGTTTCAACTTACAACAAAAATGAAAGAACTTGGAATTGTTCCAAAACTCTCAATAATTGGAGAGCCAACAAGCAGTAACATTTGTTCAGAAAGCAACAGTTGCTTTGAATATGAAATCAACATCACGGGCAGAAGTTGCCACAGTTCAAACCCAAACAATGGCGTGAATGCAAACTATATTTTGGCAAAACTTCTAAACATTGTTGAAAAACTGAATGGAAAATTGAAGGGCACAACAATAAGTTCAAATGTTGTTTCGGGTGGAGAAAAAGTAAATATCATTTCAGACAATGCAAAAATGGTTTTTGACATCAGAACAAACAGTTTGCAGAAATGTGACAAGTTGATTTCTATCATTTCAAAGAACATTAAAAAACTTGAAAAGAAATATAAGGGTTCAAAAATAGTTCTTGAAAATCAAATGAAAATCTTGCCACTTGAATATAAAAATCCAAAACTTATTGAAATCTTGTGTAAAAAATTTAACCTTGAAAACAACAAGTTTATTGGCGGTTGTGAGGCTGGATACTATCAACAACTTGGTGGAGATGCCTTCGTGTTTGGGGTTGGAGATTTGGCACTTGCTCACAAACCAAATGAATTTGCAAGCATTTCAGAGTTTGAAAAATATCAAGATTTACTTGTTTCTGTTTTAAAAGAATTTGAATAATGGAAAATAAATAAAGACGAAACTTGTATTAAGAAACAGAATAATTGAAACTAAAAAAAGGAACTTGAAAAATAAAACAAGTTCCTTTTTATGTGAAATAATATTGTGTGTTTTAGATGTGTAAAGAATGTGTATATATTAAATACTAATTATAAAAAACGCAAAGAGTGTTGTTTTTATGTGAAAACAGCATATAAACCGCTGTTTTGTTGCGAATTTATTGTTTTGAGACTAATTGTTTTTATTTTGGATTTTGTCTATAATTGATTTATATATAACAAAAATTGTTGCTCCAATTGTTGCACTAATCATATTGAATATTGCATCTGAAAGTTGAACCGAGCGTGGGACAGGGAACAAGAATTGGCAAAACTCAATCAAAAATCCAGAGCAAA
Organism: uncultured Eubacteriales bacterium; assembly: GCA_900557585.1. Classification (GTDB taxonomy): domain Bacteria; phylum Bacillota; class Clostridia; order Christensenellales; family UBA1242; genus UMGS2069. Next base: position 1,566 of record USTJ01000116.1, on the reverse strand, counting down.
GACCAATTGCTGTTGCAATCAAAATTTGTGCCCACCAAGATTTGTTTTGTGTTGCATAGGCGGAAAAAGTTCCAAGCGGAATAAGCATGAGAATGTTTATCAATATATCTTGTTTGGTTAAATTTGAAAATGTAAGGTTAATGTTTTTGTCTGCCCAGTTTCCAAATTTTTCAAAAGTGATTATTGTTTGAGTTTTTGAAATGTCAATTTTCCCAAGTGTTCCAACAATTAAAATTGCAAAGAAAATGCAAAGTGAAACAATTGATAAAATCTTTTGAGTTATCTTGTTTTTCACAAGCAGAATAAGAAAGGGAACAACAAGATAGAAAATTGAAACAAGAACAATTATAAGTGTTGTGTTAAGTGTCATAATTTTTCCTTTATATTTTTATTGAGAGTATCATATTTTCTTTTCCATAATTATAATCTATATTTAACAGATTTTTCAATTATAATGTGATTGAATTTTAAAAAAATATAAAATAAATTTATCTTATTGTTCGTTCTCTTTTTGATGTTTTTTTTATTGCTCTTGATGTGTTTTTTTAATTTTGTGCTTTCTTGACAAAATTTCGTTTTTCTTTTATAATGTTTATATAAACATTTGGGGGATAAAAAATGTCTGATACAGCAATTTGGGGAAGAAGGAATCCTAAAGTTGAGGGCTCACATTGGGAAAAGCTTGATTTATCAGAATATAAAATGACCAAACCTGTTGTTGTTTGTTTAAGTGGAAATGGAGCAACGAACGAGAAAGAAGCAAACGGCTTTTGTAAAATTGCAGAAAACTTGATTGGCTTAAGATTGCTTTCTGGAAACAGTGAAGAGATTTATGATTATGCCGATTTGATTGGCGTTTCATATGCGAACGACAGGGGCGACGGACATGCTGGACTGACAAACGAGGATCGGGCTCAATTGGTGAACAATGTGCTGTTACCAAGGTGTTTAGATGAAAATGGAAACGCTTTGCCAATTGATGATGTTTGTAAAAATCTTTCGCAAGTTACATTTTTTTCTTTTTGCTATGGCTCAAAAGAAGTGAATAACGCTTGTTCAGACTTGAATCGCATATTGATTAAAGAAAAAGGTTTCACTGGTGCAGAAACAGACAAAATTTTTGAATCTATGGCAGAAATTTCATATTCGCCTTGCATAGAAAATTGTTTTACACCTAAAATCACAGCACTCAGTGCTGAAGATAATGTGAATGTTGACCTTTTTGATTATGATTTTGGAAAGGAGAGCATTGTTTCGGAAAAAATTGGTCCAGATGAGTCGAGTGGTAAATACTTTGAAACAATAAATATTTATGCAGACCATTTGTCAGATAATAAAGATATAACCAATGAACATGGTGTGGATTTGATTTCAAGAGACGAGAAATGGAGAAGCATTGATGGATCAAAAAATGCTGATTGTGTTTCTCAAATGATGAGTTATGCACTTGCAAGGTCGGTTGCCAATGGAATGAGGAACGCAGACTCGAAAACCTATCAGCCAAAAATTCCAATGTCGCAACTTTTGGAAGAGATGAACTCTATCAAAGATTCATTTCAAAAAGAA
>USTJ01000115.1 GCA_900557585.1 uncultured Eubacteriales bacterium | reverse complement strand
GCCAGTTGTGGTTGCGGTGTTGCCATAGATTGCTCCACCATTCATGTTGAAAGTTCCACCATTTGAAACATATACCCCGCCACCATTTGTTGCAGAAGAACCACTTATCGTTGCATTAAAATTAAAGGTTGTGTTGCTTCCAACAAAAAAGCCACCACCATTCTTATCTGCAAAGACATTTCCCGCCAAATTTACAAACGAAAAAATGCCAATCAGCAAAAAACTGATGACTGGCATCAAAAGCACAAATAGCAATTGTTTAATTTTCGTTTTTCTCAAAAGATTCACCTATTTAGTTTTTAATAATTCAATAATATAATACTCATCAATTAGAAACCCTGTCAAGCAAAAGAAACTCTCGTTTAAAATTTTTAATTTTATTGTTAATTTTTTCAACTTTCCACACAAAAAAACCACACCAAGATGGAGTGGTTATTTTGATTTTAATAATCTTCCAAAAAGTCATGGCGAACATTGTTTTTATCTTTATAGGCAACAATAGTTGAAAGGTTCACGTTTTCAACACTTTTAAAAATGTTTGCATCAACTTGCTTATCACTCTTTTTTAGTTCTTTAATAAGATTTTTAACGAATTTTCGTTTTGATGCGGTTTCTTTTTGGTCGCCATAGTTTTGTTCGGTGAACTTGCAAGCACATTGCAAAAAGTCAAGGTTATTATAGTCGCGCCATTTGATGATATCCTCTTCACGAACAAGATAAAGTGGACGAATAAGTTCCATTCCCTCAAAATTTGTGCTGTGAAGTTTTGGCATCATTGTTTGAACCTGACCGCCATAGAGCATGCCCATTAAAATGGTTTCGATAACGTCATCAAAGTGGTGACCAAGAGCAATTTTGTTGCAACCAAGATTTTTTGCAAAATTATAAAGGTGTCCGCGACGCATTCTTGCGCAAAGATAGCAAGGCGATTTTTCAATGTTCACAACATTTTCAAAAATATCAGTTTCAAAAATTTTGATTGGAATGCCAAGTTTTTCGGCATTATCTTCTATCTTTTTGCGGTTCGCCTTGTTATAGCCCGGGTCCATGACAATAAATTCAAGTTCAAAATCAAACTTATTGTGACGCTTGATTTCTTGAAAGCACTTTGCAAGAAGCATGCTGTCTTTTCCGCCCGAAATGCAAACTGCAATTTTGTCACCTGGCTGAATCATTTCATAGGTGTTAAGAGCCTTTGCGAACTTTGAAAAAATTGAACTGTGGAATTTTTTTCGAATGCTTTCTTCACACTTTTCTTGTGCGGTTTTCTCTTGTTTTTCTTCCATATCAGTTCTCCCTAAGTGCAATTACTGGGTCTTTTTTAGCAGCAGCACGAGCAGGAATAAGCCCCGCAATCCAAGTAAGGAAAATGCTGATTAAAACCAAAATCAATGCCCCAAGAACTGGAAGAGTTGCAATTGCTCCAAGACCAGTATAGTGATTCAAAACAATGTTGATTGGAATTGTCAAGATAAGAGAAATCAAAATTCCAAACACACCGCTTGCAAGACCAATGATAAAGTTTTCGGCGGTGAACACACGTTTAACATCACGTTTTGAAGCACCAACGCTTCTTAAAACTCCAATTTCTTTTGTTCTTTCGATAACTGAAATATAGGTGATGATTCCAATCATAATGCTTGAAACAATAAGCGAAACGCCAACAAACGCAATCAAAATATAGGTGATTGCAGAAATAATTGTTGAAACAGTGCTCATGATTTCGCCAACCATGTCGGAATATGAAATCTCGTCGCCATTTTCCGCAGTCTTATTATATTTTTCGATAAACGCTTTCACATTGTCTTTGCTTTTGAAAGTGTTCACATAAATTAAAATTGAATCTGGAACATCAAGTTTGGTTTCTCCAACCTTTCCCTCTGAAACGGCACGGCTTTGATTTGCATATTCAACCATGCTTTCGGTGAGAAGATGCGAATATACAAGCCCACTTGAAATTGAGCCAACTCTTGTTGATTCTTTTTGTCGCACAACACCAACAATTTCGACTTCGTTTGTGCAGTTCATGATTGCTTGTGCATAATAGGTTTGATATTTTGTTTTATTATAAAGAGGATTATCTTCGCCGTTGATTTTTTCAACATTGAAAAGTCTGAAATCAACAAATCCTGCTTCTGGGTCGTCAACATAATAGTCGGTGTTAAGCAAAATTTTATATTTCTTTCCAATGATGCTTTCATATGAAATTGCAGAAACATATTCTTGATTTTTCACAAGAGCCTGCATGCTTCGATTCATCTCTTCTTCGGAAATGAGCCCCAAAGCATACAAGATATAGTCGTCAAGTTCGTTGTTTTTGTCAAGAACCAAAATTGATTGATTTTTGTTTTGAATAAACGAACCTGCAATAAGTTCATATTGAGTTTTTAAAAGTTCATCATTATTGAGCATTTCGCTGATAACTTTCATGCTTGTAAACACTTGTGATGATGACATGCTTGAAACTGAACTTGAACCACCAAAGCCAAGAATTGCAAACACAAGACTCAAAACCTTATCACTTGTAAGTTCGACTCTGCCAGTGTTTTTCAAACTTGTTGTAATGTCGGCAAGTTCTTTATATCCTTCCATAAAGCGATATGAAGTGTTTTCGGTTGTGGTGATGATAACTCCACCGCCCGCAGTCTGTTGAATTTCTACATTGGACTTGTCTGCAAAGAAATATAAAGCATATTTGATTATCATTTGCATCAGCGCTGGGCTGTTTGGCTGAACTGGGTTTCCAGATTCTGAATAGAACTCCATTCCAATGTCATAGGTATATTGAATTGCGCTGACATGGTCTTTTATCTCGTCATAGTTGTCGTTCAAATATTTATAGAACTTTCCAAGGTCGTTGGTTCTGAGGTTTTGACCAACGTTGTTCATGATTGATGAAATGCTATCTTTTGGATAGACATTAGTTTTGTCGTGGTTAACTTTTTTGTTATCATCACCACCAAGGAACATTTGCATGATGATTGATGAAAAGTCAATGTTCTTTGCCTCAACCGTAATTGGATAGGTTGAAAGAGTGTCTTCTTGTGACCTTGAAATATAGGTTGAAAATCCACTTGAAATTGCAAGCACAAGTGCAATGCCAATAATTCCAATCGACCCCGCAAAAGCAACCAAAAGCGTTCTTCCCTTCTTTGTCAAAAGGTTTTTAAAACTGAGAGCAAGCGCAGTGAAGAAACTCATTTTTGTTTTCTTTGGTTTAGACTTTTTGTCTTTTGCCTCTGCTTCAAGTTTTTCGTTTTCTTCTTTTTCGGCTTTCAGTTTTTGAGCTTCCCGGATTCTTTTTTGCTGTAATTCGATTTCCAGTTTCTGAAATTCGACTTCTTTGGTCAGGGCATCGTATTCCCGATTGTTACGGACATTATCCAATTGCTCTGAATATTTTTTTATCAGC
>USTJ01000114.1 GCA_900557585.1 uncultured Eubacteriales bacterium | reverse complement strand
AAATCTTGCTTGTTCCAGTTTCAAAATTCTCAACTCTTGTGATTGTTTCAACCGACCTTGGAATTATCAAAGAAGAAACTTCTCAAATTGTTGCAAGTGAAGAAGAAATGATGCAAGCAAGCAAAATCCTTACAAAAGTGTTTGGCGGAAAGAAACTTGAAGAAATTGAAAACGGATACATTCTTGTGACAAAAGAACTTGCAAGATATAAAGACATTTTCGACACCATTATTCAAATTATAGCCAAACGAGACAACGACATTTCCAAAAACATGGCAGTTTCAGGAAAAGACAAACTTCTTGACTATCCAGAATATCACGACATTGGCAAACTTAAAAACGCAATATCGGTTTTGGATAAAAAAGAACTTCTTTATCCACTTATTGCCGGCGACGGGGACCTTGAAATCAGCGTTAAAGTTGGTGGCGACGAGAAACTTGGCATCAAAGATTGTTCAGTTGTAAGCGCAACATACAAGGTGAACGGAAAAACAATTGGTTCTGCCGGAGTTGTTGGACCTCTTCGAATGGACTATGGAAAGGTTGTTTCAATCCTTAAAAATGTTACAGACATTTTGGAAGAAAACATTACATCTAAAACTGAAAAGGAGAATAAAGATGAGCAAAAATAAAGAAAAAGAAAACAATAACAAATCATGTGATTGCAGTGAAGATTGCACATGCGGTTGCCAAGAAGGCAAAGAATGCACATGCGAAGATGAAAACTGCAATTGCGGTTGTCATGAAGACGGCAAAGAATGTGATTGCGGAGACGATTGCGATTGCGGTTGCCATGATGGCAAAGATTGCAATTGTCACGATGACCACTGCGACTGCGGATGCGAAGACGAGCACATGGAAGGAAGCGAAGAATATAAAAAATATGAAAAGGCTTTCATCCAACTTGAAAACGCACTAATCAAAGCCGATAAAGAACTTCAAAAAGCAGAAAAGCGTGCCGAAGAAAACGAACACCTTGCAATCAGCATTAAAAAAGACTTTGAGCGCTTTAAAGAAAGAACAAAAGAAGAAGAAAGCAAAGTGAAAGACAATGCTGTTTCAGACATTGCCGGAAAACTTATTCCAATTCTTGACAACTTTGACCAAGCACTTAATGCCGACATTGACCAAAATGTTTTGAAGGGTTTTGAAATGATTCAAAAAAAACTTCAAAAAGCAGTTGCAAGCCTTGGAATTGAAGAGATTGATTGCCTTGGAAAAGAGTTCAATCCAAATCTTCACAACGCTGTTGCAAAAAAGAAAACCAAAGACAGAAAACTTGATAACACAATTGCAACAGTTTATCAAAAAGGATACAAACTTGCTGGCAAAGACGGAAAAATCGTTCGCCATGCAACAGTAGAAATCTATTTGCAAGATTAAAAAATGCAAAACAAAAAAATCAAAATTAAAAAATAAATTTATAAAAGGGGATATAAAATTATGAGTAAGATTATTGGTATTGACCTTGGAACAACAAACTCATGTGTTGCTGTCATGGAAGGTGGTGAACCAACTGTAATACCTAATGCAGAAGGTTCAAGAACAACTCCATCTGTTGTTGGTTTCACAAAAGATGGGGAAAGATTGGTTGGTCAAGTTGCAAAACACCAAGCAATTGCAAACGCTGAAAATACAATCCGTTCAATTAAACGTGATATGGGTTCAACAATCAAAGTTAAAGCAGGCGGAAAAGAATATTCTCCACAAGAGATTTCTGCCATGATTCTTGGCAAACTTAAAACTGATGCAGAAAGATATCTTGGCGAAAAAGTTACACAAGCAGTTATCACTGTTCCTGCATACTTTACAGACGCACAACGTCAAGCAACAAAAGATGCCGGAAAAATTGCTGGTCTTGAAGTTTTGAGAATTATCAACGAACCAACAGCAGCCGCTCTTGCATATGGCCTTGACAAGGGAGCAGATTCAAACGGACAAAAAGTACTTGTATATGACCTTGGTGGTGGTACATTTGATATTTCTGTTCTTGAAATCAACGATGGCATTTTCCAAGTTCTTGCAACTGCCGGAAACAACCGTCTTGGTGGTGATGACTTTGATGACAAAATCACAGAATATTGCATTGAAGAATTCAAAAAATCAACTGGCATTGATTTGTCTGGCGACAAAATGGCAATGCAAAGATTGAAAGAAGCAAGTGAAAAAGCAAAAATTGAACTTTCAGGAGTTACATCTTCAACAATCTCTCTTCCATTTATCACAGCAGATGCAACAGGCCCAAAACATCTTGAAATTACAATTACAAGAGCAAAATTTGAAAGCCTTATTGAAAACTATGTTAAAGAGACAATCGACCTTGTAAAGAAAGCAATGACCGACGCAAAAGTTACAAATGCCGACATTGCAAAAATCATCATGGTTGGTGGTTCATCAAGAGTTCCAATGGTTGTTGAAGCCGTAAAGAACTTCTGCGGAAAAGAACCTTTCAAAGGAATCAACCCAGATGAATGCGTTGCTATTGGTGCAGCAATTCAAGCAGGCGTTTTGGCTGGTGAAGTTAAAGACGTTTTGCTTCTTGACGTAACTCCATTGTCACTTGGAATTGAAACAATGGGTGGTGTGTTCACAAAACTTATTGAAAGAAACACAACAATCCCAACAAAGAAATCTCAAATCTTCTCAACTGCATCTGACAACCAACCAGGCGTTGACATTCACGTTCTTCAAGGTGAAAGAGAACTTGCAGCATACAACAAAACAATTGGTCGTTTTGAACTTACTGGAATTGCTCCTGCACCACGTGGAATCCCACAAATTGAAGTTACATTTGATATCGACGCAAACGGCATTGTAAATGTATCTGCAAAAGACCTTGGAACAGGAAAGAGCCAAGACATTACAATCACTGCATCTTCAAACCTTTCAGATGAAGAAATTGACAAGGCTGTTAAAGAAGCAGAAAAATATGCCGAAGAAGACAAGAAACGTAAAGAGGTTGTTGATACAAAAAATAGCCTTGACCAAATGATTGCAAGCATTGAAAAAGTTTTGAAAGAAAGTGGCGACAAGATTTCAGAAGAAGACAAAACACGCCTTAACACTGAAATTGAAAGCGCAAAAGAAGTTTACAAAAACAGCGAAGAAATTGACAAACTTAAAGCCGCTCTTGAAAGCCTTACAAAGGTTTCAAACGAAGTTTTCACAAAACTTTATCAACAAGCAAATCCTAATGGACAAAACCCAAACGGCAATGGTGGAGCAAACGGAAACACCGATCCTAACAACTTTGGTGACTATACCACAAAATAATAAAAACTTTCAAAAATAAAGTTTTAACGCAAAATTTCATGATTTTTTATGTGATTTTGCGTTTTTTATACACATTTTGCAACAAAACCCATGTTGCAAACAAATTTAAAACAAGGAAAGAAAAATGGCAAAGAACTATTATGACATTCTTG
>USTJ01000113.1 GCA_900557585.1 uncultured Eubacteriales bacterium | reverse complement strand
ATAAAACCATGGTCTTCTATAATCTCAACACCAAGGTCACGAAGCCCAGCAAGGTGCAAATCTATTGGTCGCGAGCCAATGTCACACCCTCCCGGATATGCAACCGTTGCCTTTCGATATTTTGAAAGAAGAGGCCCCAGCATGAAAATGCTTGAACGAATCTCTTTTGCAAGTTCGCTTGGAATTTCGGTTTTGTTTATTGTTGAGGTGTCAACAATTGCATCTCTGCCCTCTTTTTTTATGCTTGCCCCCATTGTTCTTAAAATTTCAAGCATTTTGTTAACGTCACTAATATTTGGCAAGTTCTTCAAAACGATTTTTTCATCTGTCAAAATGGTTCCAGCAATAATTGGCAATGAAGCGTTTTTTGCAGTGTCAACCATAATCTTTCCACAAAGCGGTTTCCCGCCTTGAATGATAAATTGTTCCATATTTTTCTCCCTTTAAAATACATTATATTTTATGGCTCAAATTACACTTTTGTGAAAACAACATTTCACGCACTGAAAGAGTTTGACAATATTTATGCAAAAAGATAAAATAAAACCATGAGTACAAAATTTATAAATTTAAAATTTGAAAATCACAACCTCAAACTTCTCACAAACGCAGTTGAAAATCCTGAAAAAATTGTTCTTTGCATGCACGGCTTTAATGGCGATGCTTGGGGCGACGGATTCTCAAAATTCAGAAAACAATTTGACAACATTTTTGTTTGTTCCTATGATTCTGCCGGTCACGGAGAAAGTGAAGTTCCAACCCTTGAAATGTCGGTTTCAGCAATCGAAAGCGAACTTGAAGCAGTTTTGCAATATTTGAGCAAAACATATCCAAGTGTTCCAATCACAATTTTTGCATCAAGTTATGGTGCCTATCGAACAATGATTTCATCTGCTCACGGAAAAATTAAAAATGTGAAGCAATTTATTTTTGCAAACCCAGCATTCAAGATTTTGAATGTGCTTGAAATCATGCGCGATTTCACCTATGCCTCACTACCAGAAAACGCGACAGTGATAATGAAAAAAAGTTTGAATAAATTTTTAAGCAAAAAATTTCTTGACGACCTTTATAATAACGACCTTTTCAAACAAAACTATACCTCACATATTCCAACAACAATTTTCCTTGGAACTCACGACACTCTTTTTCCAAAGCAACACACATTGGACTTTGCAAAAATCTATCCTTGCAACATAATTGAAATCAACGAAGACCACAACATCGAAAACCCAGAGTCTTGGCAAAAAATCATAGATTTCATCAAAACAAATTAAAAAAAATCTATCAAACTAAAATCACAAAATGAAAAGACAGCAGATTAAACCGCTGTCTTTTTATTAATACTTTTTTGCTCTATCATAGATGTCATCAATGTCTTTTTTTGAAAAATATGAACCATATTCGCTTTGCATTGAATTCCATATTTTATTAAAATTGCCAACCATTGCAATTCTTTCTTCCTCAGAAATAGCCCCTCTTTTCTCGTAATCAGACATTTTTTTATTACAAAAATCAGGCAAAAGATTCATTATTAGTTTTACACTATCAGGCGATATTTTCTTGGTTCGTTGATATTCCAAAAACATACCGTCTAGAAATTGACAAACTGTTCTATATGCATCATCACCCATATATTTGTCAAATTCTTGTTCAATATGTAATGGGTCAAACATAATTCCATACAAAAAATCATTGGCTTTTACTTCACTTCCGTCAGCAAGTGTTGCTTTCAATGTAAAAATACTTTCTCCAATATCTGCTATTTGTTGATAGTTAAAATTTTGAAAACCGACATTTGAAAAAGCTGCTATCATCAACCTTGTAATTGAAGTAAAGATTGTATATCCTGTCTCTTGATTTCCAGTTGTCACATAGTTATTCTGTAAAACATCATCAATCGTTGTTGTTGTAATGTCTGGTGCGAAATTATTAATTGCCATAGCCGAAACCATATCCATCGTTGTTTCGTTAAACATCTTTCCGTAATAATGTCTACCAATCGACTCTCCTGTCGCCCTGTCTGTTTCTTTTATCAGTCCTGCTTGGTTTTCTCTGACTATGTCAAAAGTCTTAACTTCACCATTAACTTTCTCTTTTCCTTGTTTAACAATTATTTTAGGATCTAGCGTTGGAAGAATACCTGCAAATGAATGGCATAACTCATGAACACATTCATGTTCAATCCATTTATGTTGATTCATAGGAGCGTTTATGTAACCCCACATTTCAATCGCAAATTTATTATCATCAAGAACCATACAAATCCCTGGAGTGTTAAAACTAACATTCTCCGTATTTACTCCCCAAGGAACAACTTCCACCTTTTCAACAGACTTTTCAAACAAATCTTTCATTAACGAAATGTTTTCTGCTTTCTTTGAGCCAAAAATCATTTTAGAAAGATAGGAAAAGGAATTTCCTATTAAATTTGCGTCCATTTGCGAACCATAAACATATCTAGTCATGTGCATTTCTCCTTCCTTGATTTTATAATATAACACAAACAAAAAAATGTAAACACTTTAAATTCAATTCATATTCATTCTAAAGAAAATTTAACCAATTTTCAAAGCTTAACCTTATTTCACATATTCTATTCCTTTGTTAAATAATTGATATATCTTCTTGAATTATTGAGAAAATCTTTATACAAATTAAACTGTTTTGTTTCTTCATAATTTTTTTCAATAAATTTACTATTTTCAATTTCATAAACAACAGAATTTGGAGTTGCTATCAAAATTGGAGAGTGTGTCGCAATTATAAATTGTGCATTGTTTTTAGTTACAAGATCATTCAAAATTGCAACAAGTGACATCTGCCTTTCAGACGAAAGTGCTGCTTCTGGTTCATCTAAAATGAAAAGCCCATTTTTAAATTTCGACTCAAACAAAGAAAGAAAAGATTCTCCATGTGATTGACTTGTAAGTTTTTTCCCACCATATGCATAACTTAGCATTATATCTTCATCAATCATTTTATCGATATAATTTGAAAAGTTATAAAAACTTTCAGCCCTAAAAAAGAAACCTTTTTTTGTTTTCAGTTTCCAAGTAAGTTTTAGAGCATTTTTAATGTTATATTCCTCTATAACTGCGTAGTTATGATTTGCATTTCCGCCCATAGGATTAAAACCAACAGCCGAAGCCAACCCTTCTAAAAATGTACTTTTCCCCGAGCCATTCTCACCAACAATAAATGTGATTGGCTGTTTCAAATCAATTGTAACCCCATTCTTTATAAGTGGCAAATTGTAAGGAAAATAGTCTTCATTACTTGGTAATATCTCAATATGAGTTAAATAGTTCATATATTATATATAGAACATTTAGTATCAACATGTCAATACATTTCATCTTTTGAAAAAACATAAAAAATCCGACAAACAAAAAACAGAGCAATAATGCCCTGCTTTTTTAATGTTTAAAGTGGAAAAGTTTCTGTTCTCCAACTTTTGCTGTGGACAAATTTT
>USTJ01000112.1 GCA_900557585.1 uncultured Eubacteriales bacterium | reverse complement strand
CGTTCATTATTTGCTTCCCCCTTTGCTTGAAAATTCGGTGTAATCAACCTCTGGATGTTCTTCTTGCAAATCACGAATGATGATTTTATATTTTTCAACAAGAGTTTCAAAACGTTTATTTCTCTTTACAATTGCACGACGCACAATGTTAAACAAAATTGCAAGCGTTGCACAAATGAAGAATGCACCATAGGTTTTTGTAAAGAAGTCGGCAGTTGGAACGTTCAAAACAATGCCCGCAAATGTTCCATGTCCAAAAATTTCAACAATAGAGCCGAAAATTGCAAACATCAAAACTGCCATTGCTCCAATTGTAATGAACATTATCACGTATCTTTTTGGGGAAAATGTGTTTTCAAAATAGATTGGATAAATTGCAAGAATCATGCATGGCAAAATTGCGGTTTCAAGATTTTGCGAAGCAAGCACAACCTCTTTGATTCCGATATATTGTGAAACAACTTTCAAAATTACAACAAGTGCAGCAGCAATGAATGTATATAAAATGAAGCGGACATGATTGTCTGTGATTTTATCCACCATTGAAACAATTGAAAGTGCAATATAATAAACTGCAAGAACCGACACGCCATAGATTAGCGCGCTATAAAACGACGAAATTTGTGCGGAAATTGCAACAGTTGCAAGAGCAACAAGATAAACCGAGTTTATTGGACTGTTTCTTTCCATATTACACCTTCCTTCTTGCGCCAAGAGGTCTTGGAGCAAAAATTTTGTCGAGAAGTGGTGAAAGCATGTTCACCATTAAAACAGCAACGAAAACCGATGTTTCACCAAGGACATTTGTAACACGGAAAAGTCCAGCAAAAATGCCGAACAAAATGCCATATACAAACCTTCCCCAAATTGAACTTGGGCTGGTTGTTGGGTCTGGAATCATGAACATTGTTGCAAACATGAACGAACCCGAGAAAAGGAATGGAACAATTGCAATTGCTCCCCTTCCAATCCAAGTTGTTGCAACAAACGAAATGAGTGCAAGACAAGGCATAATCCAGTCGGTTATTCTGAAACACATCAGCAAAATGCCCGCAACAACAATGCAAAGAATGCATGCTGTTCCAATTGCTCCGGTTGTTGAACCAAAGAAGAGCGAGCGGATTGTTATTGATGAAAAGTCGCCCGAAGCAAAATATTCAAGTGGGCTTAAAACATTTGCGCCAAGAGTTCCCTTGAACCATGCAAGTGAAAGCCCTGTGAACAAAAATCCAAGCAACACACGTGCAGCAGCAGTTGGGTTGAGAAGGTTTCTTCCAAGCCCACCAAAGCAACACTTGAAAACTATAATTGCAAGAAATGACGCAACAACTGGAAGCCACAAAGGAACTGTAACTGGCAAAACAAGTGCTGTCATATAGCCTGTAATCAAACAAGAATAGTCATACCAGAAAATTTTCTTTTTGGTTGCAAGTCTAAACAAAATTTCAAAAACAAAACTTGATGCAATTGAAATTATGATGATATAAAGTGCTCTGATTCCAAAATTGATGCAACCCATAACCGCTGTCGGTGTGAGAGCAATTATCATTGCAATCATCATTGTTACAGAACTGATTGAACTTGTCACATGAGGCGCTGGTGAAACATATAATTTTTTATTCATCTGCTTTTCCTCCTGTTTTTGCTTTAAGGTCAAGAACATTCAGCATTTCTTCAATTGCTGGGGTTTCTTTTGACTGAGAAACTTTTTCATAGTTTGCAACTTCATCAATTGATTTTTCAAAACTGGTGTCTTGCTTCATGTCTGCCCCGGCAACCAAAACATATTCTGAACTGTCTGGATCTTTTGCTCGTTTTCCAAGAGCATAATCTTTCATATATTTCATTCTTTGCGACAAATTTCTGCGAGATGGGCAAACAAAACTGCATGCACCACAACCAATGCATGTTGAAACGCACATGTTTTTTGCCTCATGATATTTTTGTTCCATAAAGCACTGGTCAAGTTTTCTCACATTCAATTTTACTGGGCACGCATCATTGCATTTTCCACAGTTGATGCATGGCATATATTCTTCAGTTACAAACTCGCTTGCATCGCAAAACAAAATTGTTGTTGCAGTCAAAGTTACAGAAACTTCGGCAGATTCTTCTGCAACGCCTGTCATTATTCCGCCATAGATAAGCATTCTTTCAACTGTGTTATCTTTTGTTCCAACAACATCAAGAATATGGCTGATTGGAGTTCCGTTTTTCACGAAATAGTTTGCTTTTCTAATGCAGTTGTTTCCTGAAATTGTAACTGCTCTTTCAATTGCTGGTTTTCCATGACGAACTGCTTGATAAAAGTCATAGCAGTTGTTCACAGTGTCAACAATAACGCCAACTTCGGCGGTTCTTGTTCCCTCTGGAACCATTTTGCCGGTTTCATAATAGGCAACCAAACGGTCAAACTGCAATGGATAAACGTTTGGATAGAACTTCACTTTCACAACTTTTCCAAGAACTGTTGCAGAAATGTGATTTTGAACAAGTTTTGCAAGTTTCTTTTGTTTTGTTGTAAACAGAAAAACAAGTTTTTCTGCGCCAGCAACTTGTTGCAAAAATCTTGCACCCTCGAACACTTCATTCACAAAGTTTGTCAAAAGTGCGTCTGCCGACCTTGCATATGGGTCGAACGGTGCACAATTGATGACAAGTTCTTTGATTGGGTTTTTAAGCAAATATTTTTTATAGGCTGGGTCGAATGGTTCAAAATTGTCAATAAGTCCAGACTCATAAAGGCGTTTTAGCAAGTTTTCTTGGTCAAGGTCATGGTCATCAAGAGGGCGAAGATATTCTTTTTCTTCTGTTAAATCTCTTGCAATGATAACATGCTCGCAAAGGTTTCCGCTTGCGTTGAGTTTTTTGACAACACCAACAACCTTTCCCGCAACTGGACTATAAACAAAAGCACCATATTTGCCGTTTGGCCTTGCAATAAGCGAGCCTTCTTTCACCCTTTCATCAACATTCACTGCACGCAAAGAAGTGTTGCCATCATCAGCAACAAGTGGCACTGAAAAATATTCTGGTGGACGAAGTTCGAAAAGTTCTAGGTGTTTTTTTTCGGCAATTTTTTTAGGTTTAATTCCTCGAATTTCCATTGTTTTCCCCTTTTATTTATAAACTTATAGTTGTATTTTAACAAATAAAAAACCACTTGTAAACTAAAACAAGCGGTTATGGAAAAATAACTTATTTTTTTTTTGCGAACTTGTAAAAAATTCATCATTATGATTGATTTTTTACATCTTTGCTTTTTTGCTTTATAAATTTCACAATCAAAACGACAATTTGAACAATTCCAATAAGCGAAATGAAAGAACCAAAAATAATCTTTAAAACGTTGCCCGGAAGTTTAAAAGCAACCAAAGCGCCAAGGGTTGAAATGATAACGGCAGGAACCGAAATTATCCACCAGTTTTTATAATCGATATATTTTTTCTTTGAGTATATGATAATGTCAACAACCGCCATT
>USTJ01000111.1 GCA_900557585.1 uncultured Eubacteriales bacterium | reverse complement strand
CAACGCCGGCTTCGGTCATTTCGATTGTTTCATATTCGTCACCAACACTTTCTGCATAAAACTCACTTTTCTTGTGTGTTCTGCTTGCTCCAATTTGTGGTGCAATGCGGTCGTAACAAATTTTTACAATGCTATATCCAATTTCTTCAAAGGCTTTTTCGGCTTTTTCAATCATTTCTTCTCTTTCAACACCACTTGGTGCATAGACAACAGAAGATTTTTGAGTTTGAATTTTCACCTTGCTTGAAATCATCACTTCTTTGCAAGACTCGCTGGTTTTCACCTTTTCAGAATTCACTTTCTCAAATGAAACAAATTCGTCATTCACTTTAATGATTTGAGCAACTTGATTATATTCGCCAAGAAGATATTCGATAATGTCATCTTCTTGAAGACCATAGTGACTTGCAAGTTCATCGCTGATTTTTGCGTCATAAAGATTGTCAATAAATTTAAGTTTTCTTGCAACAAATTGATCACCAACATGGCACACAACACCCTTTTTGAGCGTTAGTTCATTGTCTTGTTCAGCATCGTTCACATATTCTTCTTTTGGGCTGGCAACCTTCATTGAAAGCGCGCCAAGATATGAGAATGAACGATCAAAATCGGCATCATCAACATCTATAAATGTTGACGAAACTTTTGGAGATTCTACTTTGTCTATCAAATCAACAAACTTCTGATAGGTTTTTTGACCCGATCTTGTTGGACGACCCCTCAAATTTCCATCGCTCTTTTTTTCAATAGTTCCATAGATGATTCCAACAATATAATCAATAAGTTCGCCTTTTTTGAGTGCTGTTGGTGATGGAACGCCAACTTTTCTGCCAATTTCACGAAGGTCATAGATTCCAAGTTTCATCAAATCTTCACGAGTGTATTGATTTGTTTCCATATTCGCTCCTTTA
This sequence comes from uncultured Eubacteriales bacterium, assembly GCA_900557585.1. GTDB lineage: Bacteria > Bacillota > Clostridia > Christensenellales > UBA1242 > UMGS2069. The sequence goes on along the minus strand of USTJ01000111.1, from coordinate 2,648 downwards.
TGTGCGTATGATAACATATTTGTAAAATTTTGTAAACTGTTTTAGCCAAAGAAATGCTTTATAATTTCAACAAGTTTAGATTTATAGCGAATATTGTTCACATTTTCACCCTCACTTCCAATAAAGCAAAGCGGAGGATAAACCACACACCACCAGTTGTTGCCCGTTCCTGTTCCAAGTTCCAAAATAAGTGCGTCATAATATCCACTTTCAAGAGTGGTTTCTCCATAACTTCTTGTTGGAAAATATTCATCTGAAAGCCTTGCTTTGGATTTATAGCAAAATCCATTTTCAGCAAGAACAGAGTCTGCAACGCTTTCAATTTCGGTCAAATTGTCATTCAGAATTTTATAGGCCTTGTCAAAGGTTGTGCCCTCGGCAATTTTTGGTGTTAAAAAATCCACAACTGCCGTCTTCACCTTATATTTAACCGCTTGGTCGGCTTCGGCATTGCTGTTTGCACGAATGTGCACGCGAAGATAGGCTTGCTTGTCATCATCATTTGTTTTAAGTTTAAACGCAATAATTGTTCCACACACAAGAACAATAAAGGCTGTTAAAAGTGCAAAGATTTTTTTCATGTTTGTTTTCTCCCATGAAAAAATGATTGTCCGAAACAGAATTTTTACCATAAAAAAAAGAGCAGATTTTGAAAAATTTGCTCTTTAAAAGAATAATTATGGCTAGAAGTTCAAATTGAGCCCCGAATAAACAACAAGTCTTGTTCCATTTTCAAGATTTTCAGTAACCCCTGGATTTTGCATCAAGATGTCTTCTGGCTTCATTGAAATTGCCTTTGCAACAGCGAAAAGGTCTTCACCCTCTTTTGTCACATAAACACGAATTGCAGAATTAGATTTCACCTTTTCTTCTTTTTCTTCAATACTTTTTACAAATCCGATATATTCTTTGCTGTTTTCTTTATAGTTCACAAGCGCATCAAGTGCAATTTCAAGAGTATTTGCTTTTAATGTTGCATTTGTAACAACGGTTTTAATTGCATATTCATCATTTTCGGTTGCGTCTGGAACAAAAATTGAAAATGGAGCAAAATTTTTGAACATTTCGGCATTTGCATTTTCGTCAAGCAAAACTGCTTCAACCATGATTGCACCGTTTAAAAGTGTTCCGTTGTCTGTTTGGATTTTGTCGGTGATTTCAGCATTTGCTTTAAAAACATAGCCAAGGACGACAACATTTTCAGGAGTTTGAATGGTGGCAGTAATGCTTTCTTTATAGTTTTCAGATTTTTCAAAGTTTGTTGCGGTCACACATTCATAGGTGTTTTCAACTTCTTTCAATGTTGAGAAAGCATCTTGAACCAAAACTGCCATTTCTTTTGAATATACAGCAGTGCAAACTGAAAGTTCAACCGAGAAAACAAGGTTTGTTTTTTGGTCGGTTTCGTTTACAGAAGCAGTAACCATGAGATTTTCAAGATAAACATCTGCATCGGCAATGTTGTTTGGAACAGTTGAAAGTGCAGAAAGTTCACGTTTAAAGTCAATGTCTTTTGCAAAAGGCACAACTTTTCCTTCTTGAACAAAAGTTCCGTTTGCGTGAACAGTTCCTTCAATTGTAACAGTGTCGATTCCACAAATCACATTTGCAACCTCGACAGTTCCATCTGAATAAAGGACATCTGAAACAATTGCTGGAACTTCAAGTTCTGCAACCTCGTTGAAACTGTCAGAAGCAAAAGAAACAACATTTTCATATTCGTAGGTTTTTTCAAGTTTCACAAAGTCTTCTGAAAGATTTTCAACACTTTGAACTTCTTCTTTAAAAATTCCAAAAGCATCAACATTCACAAGTGATGAAATTGCAATTTCTGTGCCTGAAAAGCCAGTAATGGTGTTTGCCATTACGTTTGCAGTCAAGAACACATTTTCTTCTTTCACATTTTCAAGTTTGCCGTTCCACTCGACAACTGCAAGTGCAGAGCAAAGAGTGTTGTCTTCGGTTTGATATGCAATATGATAGGTTGTTTTGCCCGAAAATTTCACATCATCTGCAACTTTTTCTTTTGTTGTGATTTTTGCCATTGCTTTCACAGTCAAAACCCTTTTAACAGGTTTTTCTGGTTGCACCTCGATTCTTGCGGTGCTTTCAAATTGGTCTGAGGCAACATTCCTTTTGTTTTGAACAAAGAATGCTTGCTGTTTTTCAAACGCCATAAATTATCCCCCCTTGTGGTATTGCTATATTTTATAGGGGAAATGTTAAAAATATGACAAATTTTAAAAACTATTTTTCTTCTGCAGTTTTGAAAGAAACATCACCACACAAAACTTCGGCATAGGAATATGACACACTTTTCCCGTTTTCTGGCAAGCGCACTGTGAAAATGCTTGGATATATGCTTTCAACATTTCCAAACACTTGAATCGTTTTGTTTCGTCCACGGTTGATTTCAAGCGAAACATCTTTCCCTTTGAGTGCCTTGATTTGCTCGATAATATCATTTATTGAAGAATTTACTTTTCTCATTTTATCTCCTTGAAGCAAATTTTTCCAAAACTGCATGTTTTTATACACAAAAAAAAGAACCCCTTTCAAGGTTCTTTAAAAAATGCTATTTCTTCTTTTTCTTTCTTGCCAAACAGTGACATCTTAACTTCCTCCAACATCAGATATCCCGGCAGAGC
>USTJ01000110.1 GCA_900557585.1 uncultured Eubacteriales bacterium | reverse complement strand
TCAGAGCAAAAAAAGAATTAAAAAAAGAAGAAAAAGTTGTTTCTTCAACTGAAAAACTGCAATAAACAATATAATTTTGCAAAATTTGACACAATAACTTTAAAATAACATGCAATGACAATTTCGTTGCATGTTATTATTATTTTGTGGAAAAAATGTTGCAAGAAAATTTTTTAAAGTGCGAGTGTGGTCTTGTTCACAGCGTAAGTGTGGAAAAGATAGAAATTTCACTTTGCGCTTTTTCTTGTGTCGCAGATTTTTTGAAAAAGAAAAAATATAAGAAGGTTTTGCTTTTTTGTGAAAGTGAAAATGAACTTGAAAATCAAATTCGTGAAAGTGGGATAGATGTTAAAAGTGTTATTCTTTCAAATTTACTTGCAACTGAATATTATGCAAAAAACATTAAAGAAGAAGAGGGAGAAGTTGTTGTTGCTTTTGGAAGAGAAGAACTTATAAGCGTTGCAAAATATTATGCTTTCATGTGGCAGAAACAACTTGTGGTTTGTGCAAACAAAAATTTTGCAGATTTCACGTTTTCGTCTTTTGCTTGGCTTTTTGATGGAGTTCAATTTTGTTTTTATAAAACTGTGTGTCCAATTGCGATTTTTGCAGAAACCAAAGAAAAAGCAAACAAGTATCAGACATATTATTTGTCATCAAAATTTTTAACCATGTTTGACAATGAATTTGCAAAATTGGTTTATAAAGAAGATGCTTGCCCAAGAATGCAAGATTTTTTGAAAAAGACAATGAGTTTTTATGTTTCAAAAAACAATAAAATGCAACTTGAAGAGCGAAATGTTTGGACGCTTGTTCGTTTGGGTCTTGCCATGACATTTTTTGGGGAAACAAAATATTTCTTTGGTGGCGACAAGGTTATTTGTGACATGTTGAAAAATTTACGAATTGATGCCGACTTTTTGGAACTTGAAACAATTGCACTGAAACTTGCAATCAACAGTTATGCTTGCTTCATTAAAAATCCGCAAAACTATCATGTTGCAAACCTAAATTTGCAAATAAAACATGCTTCACGACTTCTTTCGGTTCCGCAAACTGAAATCATAAAGCGTTTGGCGAAGAATGAAATTTTAATGCCAAGTGAAAAAACAAGAACTTCTTTTTGCAATTTTCAACCATATTTGAAAAACTATTTTGATTTGACCATGTCTAAAATTTTCAAAATTCACACAACTTTTTGCCTTTCAGAAAATGTGCTTTCTAAAAATAATTTGAATGGAGAAATGGTTCAAAATGCATTTTCGGTTTGTGCATCGTTTTCCAAAAAGCCAACGCTTCTTTCTTTTGTTTTTGCCTATGGTTTTATGGATAAACTTTTTGAATAAAAACTGACAATTTGGAAATCATCTTTATAGAGATGATTTTTTTATGAGAAAATTTGTTTTTGCACTTTTAATATTTTTGGTTTTGGGGTTTTCGCTTTGTTTTAAACAAACGTTGACTTTTTTCTGCAAAAATGATGCAAAAGAAATCGGCGAAGAAGGCAAAGTGCAATATTCGGGTGCGTCGCTTGGCTTTTTGTGTGAAAATGTTTCAAAAAACTGCATTTTTTATGAAAAAGATGGCGAAATTGTGGGCGAATGCGTGTTTATTGCAAAGAATAGTCTTTCAAAAATTGCAAACCGAATGGGACTTGTTGTTCTGAAAAGATATTTTGTTGGGAAAAGAGAAATTATCGAAGGAACAAGTCCACTTTTGAAATATAACATTTCTGGTGTTCAGGCAAATGTTCAAATTTGCATTGTTGATGATTTGGTGCAAATCGCAAGTCCAATTATTTATGGAAGTTTTTAAAAAATGTGTATAAACAGTTAAAAGTTTGGAAATAGTTTTTGCATGGGGTGGTGAAAAAATGAGAAATAATTTATCAAGAAAAATCAAATATTTTTTAAAGAAAAATGCCTATACTCTTTCAGTTTGTTTGTGTGTTGCACTTGCGGTTACAATGATTGCAATCACCGCGGTGATCTATGCGTCGGAAGACGGAAACACTCTTCCAGTTATCAGTGTTATTGAAAAGACTGAGCAGGTTGACAGTGGCGATGTGATTGTGTTTTCTCTTCCAATTAAAGATGCAAAGGTTTTGAAAGAATATGCCGAAGACCATTTGCTTGAAGATAAAACAACTGGCGACTGGAAAACTCACCAAGCAATTGATTTTGAGGGGGCAGAGGGAACAGCAGTTTTCGCAGTTTTTGATGGAAAGGTTGAAAAAGTTGAAGAGTCGATGATGGATGGGCTTTGCATTACAATTGACCATGGCTCAAACCTTAAAACTGTTTATAAATGTTTGGCATCTGATGCTGATGTGAAGCAGGGTGACAGTGTGAAAAAGGGTCAACAGATTGGAAAAATCTCAACAAACCTTACTGAAAAGGCAGACGGAGCACATCTTCATTTTGAACTTTTGAAAGATGGAAATCTTGCCGATCCAACTGCATATTTTGCCGAGATGGGAAAATAAAACAAATTTTTGCACAAGTTGAAAAAACTTGTGCTTTTTTTGTTTTACAAAAAGCGTTCGGTTTTATATAATAAAAATAGAAAAATATAAAGGACGCGAATATGGAAAAGAAGAGAACAAAAATTGTTTGTACAATTGGACCTGCTTGCAATGATAAAGAAATTTTGAAACAAATGATAAAAGCGGGCATGAATGTTGCAAGATTCAACATGAGCCACGGAAATCATCAATCTCATCATGAAATGATTGAAAAGGTGAAACAGGCAAGAGAAGAACTTGGCGTGCCAGTTGCAATCATGATAGACACAAATGGTCCAGAAATTCGTTTGGGAGAGTTTGAAAATTTTTCAACCGAACTTAAAAAGGGCGAAATGTTCACTCTCACAACAAAGAAATGTCTTGGAAACCACCAAAAATGTTTTGTTTCGGTTCCTTCTTTTGCTTCACTTGTGAAAAAGGGAACAATCATTTTTGCAAACGATGGGCTTGTTAAACTTCAAGTTGAAAGCACATCGGAAGATGAAGTGAACTGCAAGGTTTTGATTGGTGGAGTTTTAAGCAACCGCAAAAGTTTGAACATTCCTGGGCTTGTGCTTGACACTCCATATCTTGGAAAAAGTGACAAAGAACATTTGCTTTTCGGAATAGAAGAGGGTGCAGACATCTATTCGCTATCTTTTGTGTGCTCGGCGCAAGATGTTTTGGACATTCGCAACTTTTTAAAAAAGCATGGCGAAGAAAATGCAATTTTGTGTTCGAAAATTGAAAGCGAACTTGGCGTTAGAAATCTTGATGAAATTATCGATGTTTCAGACAGCCTTATGGTTGCTCGTGGAGACCTTGGTGTTGAAATTCCTTTTGAGCAAATTCCAAATGTTCAAAATGAAATCATTTCAAAATGTATTGCAAAGGGCAAAACAGTTATAACTGCAACCGAAATGCTTGAATCAATGATAAACAATGCTCGTCCAACAAGAGCAGAAATTTCCGATGTTGCAAATGCGGTTGAAGATGGTTCAAGTGCGGTTATGCTTTCGGGTGAAAGTTCTGCTGGAAAATATCCAGTTTTGTGTGTCGAGACAATGGCAAAAATTGTTGTTGAGCGTGAAAAAGCAATGGAAT
>USTJ01000109.1 GCA_900557585.1 uncultured Eubacteriales bacterium | reverse complement strand
TGTAGCCATGAACAAAATCTTCATCACGTTGATTTTCTGCCATGATTTTCATCACATCATGATTCATTTTGTTTGTGCAAACAAACTCTGAAAGTTTTTGAGCAGACAACTTTATGTCGCCTGTCCAACTTGCTTCTGACAATTTATAGCGAACCATTGAGCGGAACATTCCAAGCATTTTTGATGTTACGCTGGTTTTATATTCGCGTGGTTCACGAAGATAATAATATTTGAAAGACGAAGACGATTCGTCATATTCTGGAAATGTTGGAATTTCGAGATTTCTTGCACAGTTTCTTGCGGTTTCATAAACCTTGTCCGATGAACTGCGATAAAGATGTCTTGCAACAGTTGTTCTGTAATAACCCGCCTCATTTTCCATTTGTTTTATGAAAGCATTCTGCAAGTTTGCATATTTCACAAGATATTTAAAACGAATTTTTTTTGTTGGCTCGTCAAGAAGTGAATTCTCATAGAATCCAACATTGAAAAATGCTTTGTTGAATTGGCTATAATAGTTCGAAACATTGTCTTTGAACCAATCAGAAGTTGAAAGTTTATTTCGGTTGTTGTCACTTGTTTCGGTTTTAACAGCACATCGATTGAAAAGGTCAATCACAAAGCCTTGTTGCTCCATTGTAAGGTTGTCAAACTCCATATCTTTGATATAGTTTATCAAAATGCTCAAACGACGATTGGTCATGTCATCAATATTTTGAGCGTAAAGAAGTGGAATTTTTGTTTCAAACTCATCTATAACATCGGTTGTGCACTCATTTTTAAGTCTGTCCATTGCATGGAGCATTGCAAAAAGTTTGTCGTTACTGAGTTTGTTTATGTCGGTTTTGAACATGTTTTCAATAAAGCCTGCAAACTCTGGGAAAGCGCTCGCAACATCAAACCCTTCATTCAAAAGGTCAACATAAAGGTCAACTTGTTTTTTAAGAACATCAGAAGAAACTCTTTGACTTGGGTCAAACATGATATAAAGTTTGCGTTTAAGCACAAAATCGCGCTTTGCAAAATCTGAACTTTTAATGAATTTTTTAACTCTGCGAAGATTCCATTCTCCCGAGTCGTCACTGTTCAAATAAAGGTTCAAACCTTTCACTCCGTCTGAAAGTTCAGACAATAAAATTTCTTGTGAATCCATATTCAACCATCCTTATATTTAATTGTAACTTTATTATATCACACCTGTCACCTTTTTTCAACCCCCAATATTGCATTAAAAAGGCAGAAAAAATGCAAAAGAAAAACCCACAAAAGTGGGTCTTTTTATTCTTCTCCAAGTTCGCTTTCTTCCAAAGATGAAGCCGGTTGTTTGATTTTGTCTGGTTTTCTTGTTTCAACAATTTGCTTTTCTTCTTTCCTCTGCAAAATATGTTGACCTTTATTCACATTTTCAAGTCCTTTTGAACGCAAAAATTCTTCAACCATTTCCATGTCAAGAGATCTTCTTTCTCTGCTTGTTTGGATAATGTTTTCTGGCAAAATATAATCTTTAAGTGGGGCCATGTCGTCATCAATAACAACAAAATTGTTTTTCATCTTTTGGTTTTCTTTTTTTGCCATGTGCTTTTCAAAAAGCCTTGAAAAGAGTTTTGGTTCGTAGCCAGAATTTCCAATGCGGTCGTTATACATATATTCAGCAATTTTAACCCCGCGAGGCTTTTTCCAATTTGTAAGATGAGTTCTGTGCAAATCATATTTAAAAATATCAAACCCTTCTTGTTGCAAGAAACGCAAACATTCACACCAATCGGTTCTTCTGCGCGATGTGATAACAAGTTCGGCATTATATTTTTGCTCCAAACTATCCATCAATGCATAAACTGCCTGAATGCTTTCTGGATTAAGTTCAACAACAACCTTGTTTCTTTTGTGAAGGTCTTTCATGTCCCAAAGTGTTCCGTCAATATCAAGAAACACATAAAATTTTTCTCTCATATCTTTCTCCGTAAAAATGTGTAATCATTATATCCTATCCTCACGCTTTTTTCAATAGCAATTTTCATTTTTATACAATTTATTTGATATGATATTCAGCAATAAAATCCACTGCCAAGACTGCACCTTTTATTAAACCAATCATAAAGATAATTCACATCGGCTCTATTTGTTTTTTGATTTTTCCTTTAAGCAATTTTAAAAATAAGCATAAAAAAAATATGCAGAAATTTCTGCATATTTTTTATTTATTAAGCACCAATACCAAACAATGCTTTGAGAGCATTTTTCTCTTCTGTTGAAAGAGTTTGGTTGTCATTGATTGATTGTGCAATGTTGGTTTTTGATTCATTAGAAAGTTTGCTATAATCAAGGTTTCCAACTTTGCTGCCTGCTTTTGTAAGGTTGTCTTTGATAACTGTTGATTCAGCAATCTTTTCGACAAGTTTGTTAGTTTCAGTTGTGTCAAGCTTAACTTGTGAATCTACACCAGCGGACATAACTTTGTTTGCAACATTATAAACTTCTGAAATTGCGTCGATATCTTTTTGAATGTCCTCGCCTTCTTTATATTCATAGTTTATAACAGAAGAAATTGTCTCTTTAACAACGCCAGCAGTTGTTTGGTCAAGGCCAAGATTTTTCATTGTCTCTTCGTTGTTAAGAAGTTCATTTACGGTGTCTTTCAAAGTTTCGTTTTCTTTAAGACCATTTACAATGTTACCAATGTTCTCTGGTGTAATTTCGGTTGAAGCATTTTTAAGGTTTTTTGCAAGAACAAGTGCGTTTTGAATTGCAACAAATGTGTCTTCCATTTTTACGGTTGAATCTGTCCAAACCGCAGTCATTTTATCTTTGAATGTTGCAAGAACAGAAGCGTCGGCACCAACAATGAAATCTGAATCCATAAGTTTGGTCATAATTGAAAGTGAACCAGCAGACAAAAGTTGTGACAAGCGAAGTCCGTCAAATGCTCTTCCAAGTGATGCAAAGTCAATGCTGTCAAGTGCGTCTTTTCCCGCATCGGTTCCCTTCTTGATTCCGTCATAAAGTTTCAAAACATTGTTGAACACATTTTGAAGAAGAACTTTTTCGGTTTCCCAGTTCACTTCGTTGCTCTTTAATGTAATTTCTGGGGCATCGGTAATGGCAAGTGCTTTATAAAGTTGATTCATTGCCATGTTGATAATGTCTGGCAAGCAATCTCCAAGAGTTTTGCTTTTGAGCGACAAATCAATAATGTCTGAAACAAGGTTTTGGTTGTTTTCACGAAGAAGAACTTCCATAATGTCGCCATTGTGTTTAACGGCTGTAACAATTCCAGATGAACAGCAAAGTTTCATAACGTCGATAGATGTGTCAACATCTTTTTTGATTTCATCTTTGTCGGTTTGTGTTGAAAGGTTAAGAAGAAGTGCATCGAACACGCGGTTTGTGCTTGCGTCTTGAAATTTTGGTTTTGGAATTCCGCAGAACACTCTGTTTTCTTCGGCAACAGTTGGGTCGCTCCGCTGGAACAATTTCTGAAACAATTCCAGAAAGAACTGGTGATTCATAAAGTTTGTCAAAAGCAGATTTCAAACTGTCATAGGTGTTTGCGTCTTCAAGGTTGGCATCACCACCAATAAGTCCTGAAAGTCCAGGATATGCATCGGCAACAATTTTCATTTCTTTGCGAAGTTGAATTTCAAGGTCTCTGTCTTTTACAGTTGTGAGAGAGTCGAAC
>USTJ01000108.1 GCA_900557585.1 uncultured Eubacteriales bacterium | reverse complement strand
AAGTGTACCACAACCTTAAATCTGTTTTGAAAGGCAAAGGTTTCAGCACCGCTGTTGGTGATGAAGGTGGATTTGCTCCAAACTTTGCAAGCGATGAAGAAGCATTCATCAACATTGTTGAAGCAATTGAAAAAGCAGGATACAAACCAGGAAAAGACTTCCGCCTTGGCGTTGATGCTGCGGCAACTGAAATGTATGACGAAGCACAAAAAATTGGCAAGGATGGCTACTATTTCTGGAAATCAAAACAATTCTTCACAAGAGAACAAATGGTTGACTTCTGGGTTGAAATGGCAAACAAATATCCAATTGTAACCCTTGAAGACGCTCTTGCAGAAGAAGACTGGGAAGGTTGGAAACTCTTGACCGAAAAACTCGGAAAGAAAATTCAACTGGTTGGTGACGACTTGTTCGTTACAAACACTGAACGCCTTGAAAAAGGAATTGAACTTGGTGTTTCAAACTCAATTCTCATTAAACTCAACCAAATCGGAACTTTGACCGAAACTCTTGAGGCAATCCAAATGGCAAACCGCGCAGGATACACAGCAGTTGTATCACACCGCAGTGGTGAAACAGAAGACACAACAATTGCAGACCTTTCTGTTGCACTTAATGCTGGTCAAATCAAAACTGGTGCGCCTTCAAGAACCGACCGTGTTGCAAAATACAACCAACTTCTCCGCATTGAAGAAGAACTTGGAAGCAGTGCAAAATATCTTGGAATGAAGTCTTTCTTCAACATCAGAAACAAATAATACTTCCCCACCCAAGAAAACACAAAAAATTGCAAACCAAAAAGATGAAACACAACCCCCAAAGGTTGTTAAAAACATCTAAAAGTCAGCAAACTAAAAAACACTTCACAACTCGTGAAGTGTTTTTTTTATTTATTTTATTTTTCTTTTCTTTACAACAAGTCCAGAATATGAAATTGCACTTACACAAACCAAAGAAAGTGAACCAATCAATTCAACCAAAACTTTGGTGTTGTTTTTTAGTGCATTGTTAGCAATGAATCCATTTGGATTTGTGCTAGTAAAAGTAAGACTTCCATTTGCGCTATATCCAAAAGAAGTTCTTACCCTTCCGCTCGGACTATACATTGTAGTGTTAACAACAAAACTAACAGTCCTGCCCATAACCATTGCTTTTGGAGTCTTTAAAATCTCCAGGTCTGAGTTCATCTCAAGCATTCCATCCGTATTTGTTGTTTTCAACATATCAAAATTACTCAAATCAAGATATTTCATTGAAGTGCAATTATAAAACATAGTGGTCATTATTACAGTGTTTGAAGTGTCAAAGTTGTTGAAGGATGCTTTTTCAAGTTTAGTCAAATCTTGAAACATACTTGTAATGTCCTCGGCAGTCTTAATTTGTCCATTGTACACAATCCTGATTTTATATGCATCATCTTTATAAACTTTAACACCGTTTGAAAGCGTATACACATGATTATATTCGTTTAGCCAAGGATCTATCATTGCATATTCGAAAGCAATTTCTGTCATTTCGATAAAATACTCAATTGAATAACTATCAATAATAAAATTTTTAAAACTTGTGGCGTTAATCTCTAATGAGTTTGTTGCAACAAAAGTGTAACTTTCTGTTGCAGTTGCAGGAACTGCAGTGACAACTGTTCCATTGTTTTCCAATGTTGTGTTTGTCGTGATTGTGATTACTGTTGCGGAATTTTTTGGTGTTTGCAATTCAAGCAAAGCCTCAAAACCAAACATGTCTGTCGCATCTGTAACATACGTCATGTCAAAACTGCTTAAATTGAGTTTCAACATACCCTTACAATCACAAAACATGCTTGCCATCGTTGTCACATTATATGTGTTAAAAAACGACAAATCAAGTTCTTTCAAACTTTGGCAATTATTAAACATTGCTTGCATATTAGTCACCTTGCTAGTGTCAAAATTGTTACCAAAAGTGATTGATTCAAGAAGCCAAGAATCATAAAACAAATTTTCCATGCTTGTAACATTTGAAGTATTAAAAGATGACAAATCTATGCTTTTCAATTGTTTTAAATTCATCAACATTCCTCGAAGATTTTTTGCGCTTGAAGTGTCAAACTTACTCAAATCAAGTTCTTGAAAAATGCAACCAGAAAACATTATACCAAAATCTTCAACTTTGCTTGTATTCCAATTATTACCAAATGTGATTGATGAAAGCGATGTGCACGCCCCAAACATTCTATACATTGTTTTCGCATTTGAGGTGTTAAAAGCAGACAAGTCTAATGATGTGAGCGCCGAACATTTAAAAAACATATTATTCATATAAACAGCATTGCTTGTGTCAAAGTTGTCAAAATTGATTGACGACAACATTTTGAGTGACGCAAACAAAGAAGACGAATCTTCTGGAGCATGAATCACACTTGCAGAAACAAACGCAATTCTGTAATAAGTGCTCGACATCATCTTATAATATATGCGCACACCATATGGCAAAGTTCCCGCCAAAGTACCGCCTGAAGGTGCAGTTGATGCAATATCAATTGTATAAATTAATGTTGGATCAATAGTTGTTGTCATATAGGTTGAATTTTGAATCATCGCCTGCCAGTTGTTTGAAAGGTAAATATTTCCCGTTAAACTTGAAACAATTGTCATACTTGCTGAGCCGGTTGTAAAACTTGTAATCGCCAAACCAGTGCTTTGGTTATATAATGTCACAGAAGTTGGCAAATAAACCGAAATACTGCAATTGATTGGTGTTTTAATTTTCTTTATTCCAGAAGCGTTAAAATCAAACGCTGATGCCGCATGTTGTACTTGAGAAAAATCACAAGAACTCATATCTATATTCTCAAGATAGTCAGAAGAATGAAACATATAATCAGCAGTTGTTGTGTTTGAAGTGTCAAAATTGTATAAATAAAGATTTTTCACTTTCAAGGAAGCAAACAATTCGGTGCAATTTTCTGGAGCATAAATTGTTCCTGGAAAAACAAAAGAAAGAGAGGCTCCTGTGCTGTCATTGTAAATATCAATTCCACAGGCAAGTTTACCTATTTTTGTGTAACCAGTTGGAGCAGTTTTTTCAATAGTGATGCTTTTTAATGTTTGATCAACATATTGGACACTCATAAGAGAAATAAGTTATGATTTCCAAGTGTTTGAAAATGTTGCAACTTTTTCAACAATTGAAATAACCCAGTTTCCACTTGCATTTCTTGATGTTGAAAGTTGATATTTATCCTCATCAAAACCCGAAACTTTAAACTTTGACAAATCTGGCTCAGTTGAAGAACCTTCAAGAGTTATAATTGATCCCGTACGATTTGAACCAACATAAATTTTATATTCATCATCAATTGTTCCGTTATAGTCAGTGATAACAATTGTTCCATCACTTCCAATTCCATAGCCGGCTTCACAAATGAAATCACGACTAATTTTCAAAACCCCATGAGCAATTATTCCGCCAAGAACTCGTCCATTATTAAGTTCAACGGTTGCTGTGTCTGCACAATATATGTCAGTATTAAGCACATTGTTTGTGCTGTTGCTTCCAATAAGTCCGCCATTCATTGTAAAGTTTCCAAGAACATAGACTGCATTTGCCCCAGCATTATCAACAATTGTACCAGCATTCAAAGTAAGTGTTCCATTTTCTTCAACATAAATTGCTCCACCTCTGGTGCTTGCGGTATTGT
>USTJ01000107.1 GCA_900557585.1 uncultured Eubacteriales bacterium | reverse complement strand
CGCTTTCATTCACACCTTCGCTTGCACTGATAATTTTTCCGGTTTCTTCGCTTTTTTCAAAAGTGTTTTTGCGAGGAGAAGAATCATAGTGCGTTGCAAGAATAATTTTCTTTTTTGATGCAGTTTCTGTTGGTTTTCTGAAAACAATGTTTTGTGAAACTTTTGTCATTCCATTTGTTTCCGAAACAAACTCAAACGACTGAACGCCATCTTTTGTTGAAAGGTTGTTCACCGCCTCAAAGTTTGACAAAAACGACATGCAAGCCCTGATATACATTGCACTGTAATATTCGGCTTTGCTTCCTGGGGTGCGATATACCCTTTCCCTTTCGGTTTCGCCATGTTGAACAAACTTTAAAAGTTCGTCATATATTTCACTTTCAATTTGAGAAGTGCTTTCTGCCAGAGCAAAAGTTGTTTGAGGCTTGAAAAATGCAAAGCCACAAACCATCATTAAAAACGCAAACAGACATGCTAAAATTTTTCTTAATCTTTTCATAGCACACCCCACGCAAGAAACACCATTTCAACAATTTCATAGATAAAAACTGGATATGCCAGTGTTTTAAAAACAAACTGTCCAACAAGTGGTTCAACATATTCTTTGCTTAAATCAAAATATAAAACGACAACCAAAAGCATATTGAAAAGCATTTCAAAAATGCATGCATAGGTTGCAAAATATGGAAAGAAAAAGCGAATGTTTAAAATGAATCCCAAAATAAGATTTCGAATGATATACCAAAATCTGAACTTGTTTTTCAAAACATCTTTTGGAATCATGAACGAATAAATTGAAAATCCAAGGCAAAAACGATAAACAAAGAACAACATTTCAAAAACAAGATAGTCGAAAATTCCTTTCAAAAGCACGTTTCCAAACAGATAAAACGAAAGCGAATCTGTTGGAAAGAAATAATGTACGGCAGTGTTAATGTCTGTCATTGTTGTGTAAAGATTCAGCCAAATAAAAGACAAAAGCAAAAATACTGGCAAAACAATTTCCAGCACTTTTTGTTTTTTCTTTTGCTCGGCAAAAGGCAAAGTTGATGAATAAACTGACATTTTATCCCCTTATCTTTAATATGTTCAAAATAACCTGATACATTGCAATGTCTTCTTTAATTTTTCCCATTTTAATGTTTCGGTCGGCTTCATAGAGCATGTCTACAATTTTTTTCAAACTTCTTGGCGAGAACACTTTTGCTTGGTTTTTCACCATTTTAACGGCATATTCTTTCACCCCAAGAAGCGAAGCAAGTTCAGCATCGGTTTTATCTTTGTTGATGGCAACAAACAAAACACGACGATAGTTGTTGTAAAGTGGTGTCAAAATTGAAAAACCACCTTTTTTATCATTTGAAAGCGTTTCTGCAAGGTCAAGAGCCTTGAACTTATCATTTTTCGCAATGAACTCTGCGAGTTCAAAAACTTGATATTCTTTGTCTTCAACAACAAGTTTTTTCACGGTTTCAACCGAAATTTCCTGTCCGTCGGCAAAGTTTATAAGTTTGTCTGCCTCGCCTGAAATTCTTGTCATGTCGTTATTGCAAAACAAAATCAATGTTTCAAGCGCTTCACGGGTTATTTTTGCCCCCGCCTTTTCAAATTTTGCTTTCAATGTTGAAACAAGGACATCGGTTGACAATTTATCACAATCAATGGCGCAAATTTGACCCAAATATGGCTTTAAAGCGTCTGACTGATCTGGGCTGAAAAAGATTAAAACAGTTTCTTTCATTGGGTTTTTAAGATATGAAAGAAGCCTGTCTTCTTTTGATTTATTTTTAACCGAAAAGTTATTTATCTGAACCAAACGATATTGGTCAACAAACGGAAAAACGCTTGCGCTTTCAACAATTTCTTGATGCGAAACATTGCTTCCGTCAAGAATCACACAGTTTAGTTCTGCAAGAGAAATTGCAAGTGCATTTTTGATTTGTTCAAGCGCACTGAAACAAAGATAACGGTCATTGCCCGAAATCAAATAGGCTGGACGAATTTCTTTTTGCAAATCTTTTTTCAAATCAACGAATTTCACAGCATTTCTCCTTGAAACTATTTTATCACACACAAAATGCAAAGTAAAGAAAATCACAAAACAAAAGCAAGCACAAGACAAACTGCACAAATTGCAAAGCATGACGATGAAAGCCAGATTTTTGGTTTCTTTTCTAAAAATGTATAGTCTGTCATGAACATTACAGACGCAATCAGTGTGAAAGTGAAAGCAATAATCCACCAATAGTTTGCACCCGCAAGTGTAATCGAGCCGAACACTCTTCCTATCAGAGTCACAAACCACATCAACCACTTAAACGCGACAAGACCAAAGCCAAGCGGTTTGAATATGATTCCAAAAATTGAAAACGAAAACATTATCATGAACGCAATGCTTGCAACAGGAATTGCAAGAAGGTTTGCAACAATACTGAAAATTGAAAGATTTTTGAAACACAAAATCAAAGTTGGAAGTGTTCCAATTTGTGCAGAAATTGAACCCGCAAGCGCCGATGCCAACTTTTTGTGAAAAGCCCTTGCAAAGAATCTTTCAAAAGTTTTTGCAAGCAAAATTATTCCAAGAACCGCGCCAAAACTCAGTCTGAAACCCGCACTGTAAATTTGAAATGGACAAACAAGCAAAATCAAAATTGCAGCAAGAGAAAGTGCCGAAAGCGAGTCATATTCTTTTCGCCTCATTTTCAAATAGAGCATGACAAAAGTCATTACAAATGCACGAGTAACTGAAATTGTGAAACCGCACAAAAATGCATAGATAAATTACCGCCGAAACAACAAAAAATTTGGTTTTATCCCCTGCTTGGCAAAGTCCCAAGACAAAAGAAAGCAGTGTTACAATAAAACCAACATGCAGACCACTGACCGCAAGAAGGTGTGCAATCCCACTTGCAGAAAACACTTCGCTTATATCATCGTCAAGTTCTCCGCGGTCACCAAACAACATTGTATAGGCAAGTTCGCTATAATCCTCATCAAGCCAATATGACAAAGAATCTTTGATTGAAAGTTTATATTTCTGCGCAAGATTGCGGTCTTTTGTTCCAACAAGCAACGAATCCGCCTCGCTTCCATAACCCGTGAGTGACACGCCTTTGTTTGCATAGTAAAAATAGGTTTGTTTAAACGAAAATTTTGGTTTTGAAACATTACAAATACATGCTGGACAAAAACAATTGTAGAACCAATGGCAAAATCTTCACTTCTTCCGTCATCGGAATCAAGATAAAGCATAACTTTGCCACGAACCTTTTTATAGTTTCCGTTTTCTTCAATAACATAAACGTGGTCAAGCGAAATCACATATTTCCCTTTTTTAGAAACATAAACATCGTCTGTAACCCTGCCATAAACTTTGTAAACACCATTAAAATTGTTGTTGGCGGACTTAATTATTTCCGAATTTAAAAAAGTAAGCCCCGCAAAAAGCACAAAAGCAATAGCAATCGACAACACTTTGAACAACTTTTTGTCTTTCGCCTTCACACATTTAACAACAATTGTGCAAATTGTAAGTGCAAGCGAAATGCCCGCCAAAATAAAATGAAAAATGTCTGCAATATAAAAACTGCTTGAAAAAACAATGCCAGCAATCGCGAACAGACAAATTGAAACAAGCGGACGATAGTTGAACAATTTCTTCATGGCTTTATTATAACAGAAATT
>USTJ01000106.1 GCA_900557585.1 uncultured Eubacteriales bacterium | reverse complement strand
GCAAAAGTAAACGGCAAAAAAGTTCCGCTTTCAAGAACTCTTGAAACTGGTGATGTTGTTGAAATTATCACAGATAAAGACAAAAAGCCATCACGTGACTGGCTCAAATTTGTTGTAAGTTCACATGCAAGACAAAACATTCGAAACTACTTTAAAAGAAACATCAATCCAGAAACTGTGAAAAAGGGTAAAACCATGGTTGAAAAGACTGCGGAAGTAACTGGAATTTCTATGGGTGAAATCTTGTCGCCAGAACTTTTGGAAGAGTGCAATCGAAAATATTTGGTATATTCGTTTGACGACATGTTCGCAAGCGTTGGCGCGGGTGGAATAAACGCGTTTGACATTGTTTCAATTGCGCGTCAAATAAAGAAAAGACCCGACACGAAAGCGAAAAGAAAGAAGAGTGCCCAATTTATATCGAGGGCAGTGATGTTTCGGGTGTGAAACTTGCAAGATGTTGCAACCCAGTTCCGGGTGACGAAATTGTTGCAATCGAGTCTAATTCGGGAACAATCACAGTTCACTGCAAGTCTTGTGTGAACCTTAAAAATGTAGACACAGACAGAACTTTGAACGCCGAGTGGAAAACGGGCGAAACTTTCAATCCATATCGCAAATATGACCTTGTGCTTCGCATTGTTGGAAAAGATGAAGACGGCATGCTTTCAAAAATTATTGATGTTCTTTATGACATGAAAGTGAAAATGAACACAATAACTTGCCGAATCGTTTCAGAAGGCAAGTTCGAGGTTGTTGTAAGCATCAAAGTTCGCAACCTTGACGAGACCAATCAAATCATGGAAAGAATCAAGGAAATTGACAACATTCAATTCGTGAATCGTTCAAGCGTGAACTGATAAAATTTTGAAAATATTTGATAAAACACTTTACTTTTTAAACTAAAAATGATACAATCTTTGCGTACCTTGGGTTAGGTGCTTGAAACCTTTAAAGTTTTTCGGTTTCAAGATGGCTAAACCTTGTGGCAAATTTTAAATGGGAGGAAAAACTATGGATAAAGCAAAAAAACAAGCAATCATTGCTGAATATGCAAGAACCGAAGGCGACACAGGTTCACCAGAAGTTCAAATTGCTCTTTTGACTGAAAGAATCAATCACCTTACAGAGCACTTGAAATCAAACAAACAAGACGACCATTCACGTCGTGGACTTCTTCAACTTGTTGGACGCAGAAGAGGTCTTTTGAACTATCTTAAAGAAACAAATCTTGATGGTTACAGAGACTTGATTGCAAAACTTAACATCAGAAAATAGAAAATATTTGGGGGCGGGGTATTTTATCTTGCGCCCTTTATTTTTGAAAAAAAGGAGAAAAATATGGAAGGAAGAATTTTTAAAACAAACATCGCTGGCAAAGACCTTGTTGTGAAAACCGGAAAATACGCAGAATTTTCAAATGGTTTTTGCATGGTTTCATGTGGCGAAACAACTGTAATGGTGAACGTTACAATGTCTGAAAAACCAAGAGAAGGAATGGACTTTTTCCCACTCAACGTTAACTTTGAAGAAAAAATGTATTCTGTTGGAAAAATCCCAGGAAGTTTCAAAAAACGTGAAGGAAGAGAAAGCGACAAGGCAATTTTAACATCTCGTCTTATTGACCGTCCAATTCGTCCACTTTTCCCAAAAGGATTTTATAATGACGTGGTTGTTGTTGCAACCGCTCTTTCTGTTGACCCAGACAATCCACCAGAAGTGCTTGCAATGATTGGTTCATCTGTTGCACTTACAATTTCAGACATTCCTTTCAACGGACCAACTGGCTCTGTTGTTGTTGGAATGATTGATGGAAAATATATCATCAACCCAAATCAAGAAGAAAGTGAAAAGAGTCGTCTTCATTTAACACTTTCTGGAACAAAAGACGCAATCATGATGGTTGAAGCAGGTGCAGAAGAAATTTCTGAACAAGAAATGCTTGATGCAATCATGTTTGGTCATGAATATATCAAACAAATTTGCGCTTTCATTGACGACATTCAAAAAGAAGTTGGCAAACCAAAGAAAGACGTTGAACTCTTCACAGTTCCAGAAGACATGAAGAAAGAAATCATCGACTTTGCAGACAAGAAAATGGATGAGGCTCTTGAAGTTACAACCGACCGTGCAGAACGTGACGCAAAAGTAGAGGCTTTGGAAGAAGAAACAAAAGCACACTTTGCAGAAAAATATCCAGATGGCGCACTTCAAATTAACGATGTTCTTTATAAACTCAAAAAAGAAAAAGTAAGAAGAATGATTGTTGACAAAGAAATTCGTCCAGACGGAAGAGCCCTTACAGAAGTTCGTCCAATTTGGTGCGAAACTGGCATTTTGCCAAGAGTTCACGGTTCAAGTGTGTTCACTCGTGGACAAACACAAGTTCTCAACGCTTTGACTCTTGGAACAATTTCAGAAGTTCAAAAACTTGATGGTCTTGATAACGAAGAATATAAAAGATATATCCATCACTATAACATGCCTGGCTATGCAACTGGCGAAGCAAAACCAATCCGTTCACCAGGAAGAAGAGAAATTGGACATGGTGCTTTGGCAGAACGTGCTTTGGAACCAGTAATTCCAAGTGAAGAAGAGTTCCCATATGCACTTCGTCTTGTTTCAGAAGTTTTAAGTTCAAACGGTTCATCATCAATGGCATCTGTTTGTGCTTCAACACTTTCTCTTATGGACGCTGGCGTTCCAATCAAAGCCCCTGTTGCAGGTTGCGCAATGGGTCTTATCAAAGACGAGAAAACCGGAAAAGTTATCGTTCTTACAGATATTCAAGGCGCAGAAGACTTCTATGGCGACATGGACTTTAAAGTTGCTGGAACTGAAAAAGGAATCACAGCAATTCAAATGGATATCAAAATTAAAGGTATCGATAAAGACATTTTAACTCGCGCTCTTGCACAAGCACGTGACGGAAGAATGCACATCATGGGCAAAATGCTTGCTTGCCTTCCTGAACCAAGAAAGACAATGAGCAAATATGCTCCAAAGATTATTTCATTTAACATTGACCCTGAAAAAATTGGCGAAGTTATCGGTTCTGGCGGAAAGACAATCAATAAAATTATTGATGAAACTGGCGTTAAAATTGACATTGAAGATGACGGACGCGTTATGATTGCTTCTGCTGATGAAGAAAAAGCATTGAAAGCAAAAGAGATCATCATGGGCATTGTTTTTGAACCAGAAATTGGCGAAAGATATACAGGAACTGTTGTTCGCATCATGCAATTTGGTGCATTTGTTGAACTTACAGAAAATGTAGACGGAATGATTCACATTTCTAAACTTTCAAGCAAACGTGTTGAAAGAGTTGAAGATGTTGTGAACATTGGTGACCGCGTTGAAGTTGAAGTTATCAAAATTGACGAACGCGGAAGAGTTGACCTTAAACTCATCAAAAAACTTTAATCCTATTTTTCAAAAATAAAGAAACCCCTATGCAAATCATGGGGGCTTTTCTTTTGCGGAAAATATGATAATAAAAAGTGTGATGAAAAACTAAAATAAATTAGTTTTTGTTTTTTTATAAATACTTTGTATTTATAAAATTTTTAAGAATTATCTAGAAATGGGCGATATTTGTTTGCTTTGTGGTTTTATTATTAGTATAATTAAAATGTATTGGTGTATATTTTGATATATCAAAAAATAAAAGGTGAAAAATGAAAAGAAAACTGAATATGAAATTTAACGAATAACTCTATCGGAGGAGAAAACACGAGAAAGCGAAAGAACACTACGG
>USTJ01000105.1 GCA_900557585.1 uncultured Eubacteriales bacterium | reverse complement strand
AGCCAGATGCAAAGAAGAAAGCGACGCCTGCTGCGCCAAGCTGTGTATATTGCGAAACTTATTTACATTCACTGCAAGCGGCAGATGAAACACATGCTTCACACCTCTGTCTGCAAAATACAAGCACTGCTGTCTGTCAAAGCAGAAAATTCTGTTGCAAGGTCAAACAAGTTCCCTTCTATGTCGAATGTTTACAATTCGGGGCTTGATGTTCTCTCTTCTGAAACAAAAAATAAAAACCAAGGATTCCAAGTTATTTCACTTAAAAGCGAACTTCAAAATTTCACATATTATAAAAAAGCAGATGTGACTGTTACTGGGCTTAGCAAAGTTGTTTATAACTATTCTCCAACCGAAAGAGAATCACTTGATGGCGCAACATATAACTCGGACAAACTTGTTGTTGTTTCTCACAATGTTGTGAACGGCTATAAGTTCTATGCAAACTATGCAAAAGTTCGTGGCTTCATGCTAAGCGGTTCGTTCTTTGCAGGAGACAACTTCTTCACCGCTCATGACCAAAGTTTGACAGAAGTTAACATTAACCTCTTCTATCTTATTGGTGGAGTTTATCAAAGCAGACTTCTTACCCTTCCAAGACCAGAGAAACCTGGCGACAGAGTTCAAGCAACATTCACAAGCGCAGAACTTGGAATTACAGACTCACATTCTCACCCAAACGGCATTAAAGTTGTTGCAGAGGGCTCATATTTCATGGTAGAAGGTCTTGAAAAAGACGACTTTATCATTTTCTCGAAAGAGGGTCAACCTCTCATTTCCGACAATCCAAGCAATGTTTATGGCGAAAAGAAACCATATTCATTCCATTCTCCTTTAATGAAAGACAAAGAGGCTTTTGGTTCAACATTCAAAGGTCTTGATTTAGTGATTTCAAGCAACACCTATTCTGACCGTCAAGACGTTGGTATCATTGGAACTCAATATGCTGAACAGAGCAACCTTGTTGTGAACCTTTATCGTTTGAAAGACACCAAAAATGATGAAACCGAATCGGTTCCATCAACCTATTTGGAACTTTTGAAAGACACAAACATTTCATATGAAGTTATTAAAAGTGTAAGTTCGTTTGAAGATGAAAATGGCTATATCACAACAAATATTATCATTTCTCTTATTCTTCCATCAAACGCAACGCTTACTGGATATAATGTTGAAACCTTGAACAACGTTTCAAAAGAATATTATAAAGCGGGTTCTGAACTTTATGTTGCCTTCCTTAAATATAACGCGTCAACAATGAAGAACGAGTCTGTTGACCTTAATGGCAAACCAATCAAAATTACTGGTGGTTCAAACACCCTTTCAGCGACCTTCCCAATGTATTTGGTGACAAAGAACGCTGTGTCCGGCCCTGTTGATGAAACTCTTACAAGCCAATTTATCAGATATGATAGCAAATACTATATCTACGACCATAAAGAAATTGGTGGTCAACTTGCATCAAGCGTGGCATCAAAATTATATTTCTATAAAAATAGTGAAAAAGTTAGTGGCGATGGCAACCCAGACTATCTTATTAAAGAAGTTGTTGGAAATTCTATAACATGGGCAGAACTTCACTATGAAGAAAAAAATATCACTGCAAAAGTTGATTCATCCACTCTTGAACCAATATATAAAGATGCAAGAGGTAACACACTTGTAAAACAATCTAATTCTGGTGATATTTATAGCGTTTCAACAATTGCAAACGCATATCTCACAGAAATGAAACACACTGTAGACAGCAACACTCAAAACGTTTATGTTTACTATGACGTTAAAAAAGTTGGAAACAACTATTACTATACCGCCCCAATCGGTCGTCAAGATGTTATCACATCTTCTGACGGAGACACAAAAACAACCAAAGTTGAAGACACACTTTATTTTGGTGAAATCAGCAACTTTGATGATTTGAAAAATGCAGGGAAAATTATGCTTGGTTCTGATATTTATTCAAGCAGATCTGCATTGGCTTCTGCATATAGAAATGCGCTTGGTTCTAAAATCATTTTAAACTGCTATTATTATCTCCCTACAATTGGATATAATGGCGAACCAACCGAACTTCATTTCAGACAATATATCAGAAATTATGAAACCTCAAACGAAACAAAAACTGTTACAGAGTTTTATTATGAATCTGGCGGTAAATATTATCGTTTTGAAGGAACTCCTGTTGTTGACGAAACTGGCGGAGTTGGAATTAGCACTGATTTCTTCTTTATCAACGAAGAAGGAATCAAGATTAACAATAAGTTAAAACTTACTAGATATGAATCTTTAACCGGCAATACTCTTTCAAATTTGAGATATAATGACCCAACACACTATGTTGCAAATAAAAACTTTAAAAACACATTTACTCTTGATGGTGAAACTTATACTCAAATTGGAACATCAAATAGATATTCTTATAATGGAAAAGAATATGGAATTCTTTCAAGGGCAACAACAAACCAAATTGGAAGAACCATTTCAATGTATCTTTCAGATGGAACAAATTCATTTGTTGAAACCAAACTTTATTTTGATGGCACAAACTATTTTAAAATTGTTGGTTCAACCTATGTTTATTACAGCGATGGCGAACAAGTTGATGAAAATGGCAACCCTGTTCAAAAAGTTGACCTTTTCGATATTTATGATACAAACGCTATATCATTCAAAACAAAAGGAACTGGTTCCTATCTTGACAGAATCACAGTAACTGAACTTTTTGATGGAGGCCAAGTTACTGTAACGAAAAATACAACACAAAGAACTTTCAATGGCATAAGGGGCGTTACAACCACAACAACAAACCATTTGTGCTATGTTGTCAACTCGTATGCAAAATATGATGAAGATGGAAAAGTTGAAGAAAACTATTATCCAATTCTTGGAAGAGGTTCAAATGAGCAACTTGTACTTAAACATAATCCAACAACATCAAATGTTTATAATTATAAGACAGGTGACGGAAAACTTCTTTATGTGCATGAAAGAACTCAGGCAGTTTATGACTTTAAAACAGCGCTTATAAGAAGCGCAGAAACACTTTCTGGAAACGTTGATGTTACAGTTCTTGGAAAATATATTGTTACAAATGATCAATCAGATCCAAAGATATATCCTTCATTCTCTTCTCTTCTCACTTTCACAGAAGATCAAGCATTCATTTTGGACAGAAATGCTAACGGCGAATATAACTACTATTCAATGGACTATACCGTAACTAAAAATGCAATTGAAGGTTTCCCAGGAATAACCTTGCTTGCTGGTCTTCCATACCCTAACCCAGTTTTAAGTTTCCAAGTTCGCCACAAGGCATATGAAACACCAATCATCAACATTGCTCTTGATGTGAACAACTCATATTATGTCGAGGTTGTTGGTTCAAACATTTTGTCAGACGAATCAAACCTTGTTCGTGACTTTACAACCTATGCTTTCCGTGACACTCTTGAAAACCTTACTCAAAACGACTATCTTGACAAAACATATTGGATTCTTGACCGAACAAACTTCAATCCTGTTTATGCTTTTGTTGAGGCTGACAGTGACGATTATGACATTAAAATTGGTGGTGTTTGCTATAATTATTATATCTACACACCAGAAACAAACGAAAATGGCGACATTGTTAGAGTTCCATCTGAACTTACAATTCAAAACATTGGATTAAATGACAACGAAGATGTGATCTATGCAAGCACCATTAAAGGTGCAAATGGAAAATATTATAAGCCATTATATATGCTTCAAACTGGCTCGACTGGTTCAAAGCAAATGCGCAAGATT
>USTJ01000104.1 GCA_900557585.1 uncultured Eubacteriales bacterium | reverse complement strand
TTGTTGAAGCAACTTGAGTTTTCCAGTTGTTTGGAAGAGTTTTTCGTGGGTTTACGTTTGTATAGGTCAAACTTGCCGAAGTGTTTGCAGGAACACTTGTAACAACATCACCTGTTGCCTCATTATAAAGCGTTGAACCAGTTGTAATGTCAATTGCAAGCGTGTTTTTATATGGGGTTTTTAATGTTTCAATTCTGTTTGATGTTCCAAAGTTGAACATGCCTGAAACGCTTGTAACTTTTGACATATTGAAACTTGAAACATCAAGAGTTTTAAGTGCCGTGCAACCCCAGAACATATAGTACATACTTGTTACATTCGATGTGTCAAAGAAAGTCAAGTCCAAACTTGTCAAACTTGAGTTCATTGCGAACATATAGAAGAAACTTGTTGCACTTGTTGTTTTAAAGTTTGTGCCAAATGTTATTGATGTAAGATTGCTTGAACCAACAAAGTTTGAAAAATCTGTAACATTTCTCGTGTCAAAACCGCTAAGGTCAAGAGTTGAAAATTTGCAACCCATAAAGAATGATGCCATGTTTGTGGCTTTTGATGTGTTAAAGTTATTGAAAGTTATAGAAGTAATATTTGCATATGCGTTAATAAATAAAGACTGGCTGTCTGCAGGAGCATAAATTGTTTCTGAATGAACAAATGCAATTTGTGAAGTGTCTGAGGTGCTTCTGTAAACTTTGATTCCTGTTGAAAGTGTTCCAATTTGAGAATAGCCAGAAGGTGCAGTTTTTTCAAAACGGATTCCACTTATGTCCCTCTCTTCAACTGTTGTTGTCATATAATCTGTTGATTGAATTTCATTCTTCCAATTTTTTGGGAAGTATATTGTCTTTTCACGAAGAACTGCTGCCCAGTTTCCAGAAGAGTTTGTTTCAACAGAAACAAAATATTTGTCTGTGCTGTAACCAGAAATTGTCAAGTTATCAAGGCTTGGTTTGGTTGAAGAACCAATAAATTCTACAAGTGTGCTACCATCAGAATAAGCAGCAAAATACATTGACATTGTTGGAACAGTTCCATCATAGTCAACAATTTTCAAATATCCACCTGAAGAAAAGGAAATTGAATCTTGAAAAACAAAACCCTTTTTCATTTCAATTATGGTAGAAAATGACATGACACCGCCAACAACTTTTCCGCTATACATTCTGCAAGTGTTCAACGATCTAAGCCACATTGATTGACCATCACCACCATTAACAGTTGCACCATCAATGGTTAAATTTGCACCATTTGCCGTATCAATGCCTCCGCAATAATAGGACGCTTTAACAGTGTTGTTTGCAATTGTTCCACCAGTAAGATTGAGTGTTCCACCTGCTTCAACATAAATAGGAGCACTAGTTCCATCATTTCCTGTGTTTCCAGTAATGGTTCCACCACTCATATTGAAAGTCCCACCAGATGCAACATAAATTGCCCCACCGGCATCTGTTGTAGAGTTTCCTGAAATTGTTCCACCTTTAAGGTTAAAGGTTCCGCCACCTCCAACATAGACGGCACCACCTTTGGTTGCTGTTCCGCCAGACATTGTTCCGCTTGTGTGGTTATAAATTGCATTGTTTCCAACATACACAATTCCCCCATTTCCAGAAACTGCACGGACACTTTCAAATGTTGTTGCAAAAGAAGAAAAAGCAAAAGAACCAATGGTTAAAAACAACACCAATGGGAAAACAAACACAAATAAGAATTTCGTAATTTTAATCTTTTGAGTCTTTGAAACCATAACTTTTCTCCTCCTTTCACACCGCTGAAAAAAGCAAACAAACTTTGCTAACAGCAAAATATTTTCTTACACATACATTGTAACACACACCAACCATATAGTGTCAAATAAATCACAATTGTTTGTAAAAAAATATATATATTATTATGTACGGTTCAGCCTAAATTTATTTGACACCAGCAACGGTCGTAGCATGATAGCGAACAAAGTTCGCATGATAGTTCGCGTCTCTCACATGATAGCAATTCAAAGACTTGCATTGAATTGAAGCAAAATCTTGTGGGAAAAGGAAAAACATTTCTGATAAATGCGCAAGTATGCCTTTGCTAAACTTGTTTTTAATGAAGAAATGTTTTGACGAGGTTCGGTAGAGAGACGAAACTTTGCACAAAAAAAGAGATGCAATTTGCTTGCATCTCTTTTTGTTATAAATTATATTTTCTTCAAATTATAAAACTGAAACTTTTTTCTTGTCTTTTCCAACTCTTTCAAATTTAACAACGCCGTCTTTCTTTGCATAGAGTGTGTCATCGTCACCAATTCCAACATTGGTTCCTGGGTGAACTTTTGTTCCACGTTGACGAACAATGATGTTTCCAGCAGAAACAGTTTCACCGCTATATTTCTTAACGCCAAGACGTTGAGCATTACTGTCTCTTCCGTTCTTTGAAGAACCGCCACCTTTTTTGTGGGCGAATAACTGCAAATAGATAAACATATTAGTTTTTAACCTCCAATTCAATAAAATCAGAGAAGCCTTGATAAAGGTCACTCACACCGCAGAGCATTGTTTCCAAAATTGCATCTGCCTGGATTTGTTGAAGTTCTGAAAGGTCTTCTGGAACCTCTAAAAGCAAATAGCCTTTTTCTTCTTCTCTTTTAAGATTGATATTGATTCCTGCAACACTCATAAGACCAAGAGCCGCAGTTTGAACAACACTTGACAGTGCCGAACAAACAATATCTTCGCCATATTCACCATAGTTTGTGTGACCATCACACTCAACCGTGCAAATATGACCTTGCTTTTTTGTAATTTTTACAATTGTCATTTTTCTTAACCTATTGAAACGATTTTCAATTTTGTGTATGGTTGACGGTGACCTTGCAATTTGCGTTCGTTCTTTTTTGCTTTGTATTTATAAACAACAACTTTGCTGTCTTTTCCATGTTCAAGAACTTCTGCTTTTGCTTTCACACCAGCAACGATTGGTGATCCTGTTGTGATAACGCCATTGTCATCGCAAACAAGAAGGCAATCAAATTCAACTGTGTCGCCAACATTTGCATCAATTTTTTCGGTTTTGAAATATCTTCC
The DNA here is from genome assembly GCA_900557585.1 of uncultured Eubacteriales bacterium. Taxonomy (GTDB): domain Bacteria; phylum Bacillota; class Clostridia; order Christensenellales; family UBA1242; genus UMGS2069. The sequence continues at coordinate 730 of USTJ01000104.1, read as the reverse complement.
GGTTTCAACTTTTTCTTGTTTTCCACCTGCACGAATAATTGCGTACATGTTCTTTTCCTCCCTTCTCCAGTCTCACTGCACCGGGTGAATTTTTCAATTCTTGCAAACCCTTCACATGTGGCACGCTTATGATTGTACACTTGTTTTATATATTTGTCAATGATTTTTTATATTTTTCAGCACTGCCATATTCGGCTTTTTGTTTTAACTTTGCAAACAAAAAATATAAAACCACCCTTTGGGTGGGTGGTTTGATTCAAACACAGTTTGCAATAATGCATAATCTGAACAGTGGAAATTTATTTCGCTTTTTTCAAAATTTCGTCTATGTCTTTGAAAGTGTCATTTTCGTGGACATAGAGCCCCGCTTTGATGACCGAACATTGTTCCCATGGCTTGTTTAAATATTTCATGAGAACCTTTGCAAGTTCATCAATTCGAACAGATTGTTTATTTACTCCCGCAAACACAACAAACTCGTCATCTTTATATTCAACCTTGAAAATGCGGTCTTTCACGTTCACATGTTTTTTCTCGCCGTGAAGTTCAACATCAATATAAATTTCCGGCTGTGCGAAAAACTCTTTGATTTTGCCTTTGAACGTTTTATATTCGTCAAACGAAATGATATATCTTGCACAGTTATTGATTGTTGAAATGCTGAAACGCTCTTTGGTTTCGCAAACAAAAATCAAATCCATCCAAGGTGGCAAATTGTTTTCAATTTTAT
>USTJ01000103.1 GCA_900557585.1 uncultured Eubacteriales bacterium | reverse complement strand
GCCAACCGTTTGCAAATTAAAGCCGAGTTTAACGAACTTAATGACGTTTTGGCATATATCAAAGGAAAGACCGGTCTTGAAATTGACATTGACTTTAATGAAATCCGCGATGTTCTTGCTGGCGTGAAAGACATTGAAGTTGACTTTGAACAAATCCGAGACATGGTGTTTGGTCTTGACCTTGGCTTTGTTGAAAGCGCAGAGTTTGGCGAAAGCAGTTTTGAAGCAAACTTTAAAGGCGACCTTTCAATCTTTATCAACTTTAAAGAAACCGTTCATCAAGTTGTGTTCAAAACTGGCGTTGTTGTTGCGCAGATCAACTGTGAAAACTTCAACGACTTTGCTTTTGACTCTCTTGACAAACCAACCTATAATTCATACACAGTCATCACAAATGCGGTTGACAGCGTGATGAACACATTAAAAACTCAACCTCTCGAATTTTTCGCAAACCTTGGGGTTTATAAAAATTCTGAACTCAACTTTAATGTTGATGCAGGATATCAAGATGAAATCTTGCTTCTTAACATTAAAGGAATGAAGATTCAAATTCAAAGACAAAAACTTGCTGAAATTTTGTCATATGCTCTTTCAAGCATGGGCATTGACCCAAGTATCATTTCATTTATCGGAAATGTTTCAGACGCAAAAGACCTTGACACAGACAACCTTCAAGAACTTGTTCCTGAACTTAACCTTGGAAACCCATTTGCAATGCTCAAATTCCTTAAAGGAATTGTGTTTAAAGAGGGTGTGTTCGAAATTGAAATTGACAGCAAACTTCTTGGAAACGAAAACGCATCAGACATGAAAATTTCTCTTGAAGCCGCAAACAACTGGATTTCAAGTTTGAAAGTTTCAAATGTGTTTGTGAAAGCCGACACAGCACTTAACATTTCACTTGTGTTTGAAAGAAGAATCAACGAAAGTTATTCAAACTATATCGACCTTTCAAACAGTGCCGACCTTGTGAAAGCGTTCGTTAACACTTCTGCACTCAACGAATATCGCATCACCGGAAACATTAAACTTGGCGTTGGAAGCACCGACCTTAAAAATGTATATGTAAAGGTTGACGCAAGAGTTATTCTTGACGAAAACAAAAACCCAATTGTTCAAGTTGACGTTTCTAACTATCCACTTATCGGTTTTGTGAACGGAAAGAACACCAACGGTGTTGGTGGAATCACTGGCTCAACACAAAGAGCAAGAACAATTTCTGTTTACTATAAAGACGGACAAATGCTTCTTAAAACAAGCGACGAAAAGTGGGCAGCATATAAGAAGTATGACCGCGTAACAAGAATTGAACCATCATATTTGATGAACAATTTGAAATATTATATGCAATGGCTTCTTGGCTTTGAAGATTATATTCAAGACAAAATCAACAGCGCAATTGACACTTCAAATGCAAACAAACAACAAGCAACCGACCGCGGAGAACTTGACCTTTCAAACATTATCACCAAATATGAAAAACAAGGCAACACACACCTTCTTGACATCAACATTGGAAAGATTGCATATAACAACGACATTGGAACTTTGTCAATCAAACTTACAACCGTTAACAATGCGAAAACCAACAATAAAGATTATATTGGATATCTTGATATTGACCTTGACATGCTTGGCGGAACAATTGTTCTTAAAACAGACGCTGGCAACAAACTTCAACTTGAAAACATTGTTGGTGGCGACTCAACAGTAAGTGTTTCAACCGCGAAAAGTGAACTTGACGGCGGAACATTTGTGCTTGACGGCGAATATGAAAGAAAAGGTAACGGTTCGTTTGGTCAAACAAACCGCAACTCTGTAACAATCACTCTTGACAACAATGGTGGAGTTGGAACAACATCAATTTCTGGCTCGGTTGGAGACAGACTTACACTTCCAGCCCCAACAAAAGTTGTTGACAATGGCGTTACAAGAGAAACCTATAAATTTGTTGGCTATTATGACGGCAACGGAAAACTTTACACAAGAAATTGTTTCCCAAGACAAAACATCACTCTTTATGCAAGATTTGAACTTGAAAAAGTTGAAGAATATAGAGCACTTGTTTTGGAGAAAAATAATGGCGAAGAAAATCAAACAATAAGCAAACTTCAAGGCTCTCTTATAACAGTTGACGCTCTTGCAGACCATGTTTTTGATAATGGAATTTATCATACAGACTTTACATTTGTTGGTTGGTCACTTGATGGTGAAATAATTGGAAAGAATGTTACAATCACTCTTTCAGAAAATACAACTCTTGTTGCAGTTTGGAGTGAAAATACAAGATACTATCGCACAATTTCATTTGTTACAAACAATAACGAAACAATGAAAGATATAACCAAACTTGAAGGTGAAACACTTGAAATTGTCTCTCTTGATGACTATATTTCATATGACGACAATTATAAATATGTTTATACATTTATTGGTTGGTTTGATAATTCTTCATTTGATGGAGAACAAGTTAAAACATATAATTTTGACAGAGATTTAACAATCTATGCAAAATTTGATTCTGAATCATTTGAGATCAGAACAATCAACATTGTTTATGCAGGAAACGTTGTTCACACCGAAAAAGTATTGCTTGGTGAAAAATTTGTTGCACCAAACAAAGAAATGTTTAAAGACACAACAATTTATTATAATGAAGATGGACAAGTTTTGACAGACTTGACTGTATATAGCAACGAAACTTGGACAATCAGAAATTATTTTAATTATAAGGTTATAAGCACATTTGGTCACAAAATTGGTTCGACTGTTGAAGGAATCAATGAGGTTTATAATGGATATCTCAATGGTGAAACAATAAGCCTTTCAAGACTTGAAAGAGCAATGACTGTTGGCTCTGAATATGATACTGAATATGAATTTAAGGGTTACAGAATTGTTGAAACTGGCGAAATGATAACATTAAATTCTAACGAACAAGATTTTGTTCTTCCAACATTTGATGCAACAATTGAAGCCGTTTTCGAAAACATTGAATGGTGCACAATCACATTCAACACATCTTGGAGTAAACCAAGTGGTTGGAGTGAAAGCAGAACAAGAAAAATTATTCATGACTCATATCCTACAGCAGTTGCATCTGTAAGGGTTAGACGTGGAAGCAGTGTTGATGTTTCTAAATTTAATTCCACATGTACTGTTAGATATAAAGTTGTTACAATCAGTGGGACATATGACTTCTTTGTTTGGTCTTGGAACTATTCAGATTGCATTTTCAATGTTACACCAAATGATAAAGTTAACAACAGAACAAAACTTACAACAATCACAGTTAACAGCAACACGACTCTTTATGCAACATGGAGTGCAACAAAAAGATAAAAACAAAAAACTTGAACTTTCGGGTTCAAGTTTTTTTATGTCTAGTAATTTTATTTCTAATATTTTTATGTCCAATGTTTTTATGTGTAATAATTTTTAATGTGACTCATGGTTTAAAAAGACAATCAATAGTGTCAGATTTGCAAATTTATTCATAGTATATGGGTTGTCAAAAGCCATAAATTTGTTAAAAATCTGAATTATGACTAAAAATTGAGGCGGGCGTATAATATTGATATATATTTATATATAATATATAACATTTTATAAATATGGTTTAAAAGTTTTGAAGATTTTTTGCGTTGTGATAAAATATATAAAGGAGCGAATAAAATGAAAAACACAATTTGCAAGATTTTTGCTCACTTTCTTTACAGGGGCATGAAAGTTCTTTATAAAAAAGATGAGCGTGTGAAAAAAGAAATTGATCAAATCAAAAACGGAACTTGTTTTGTTTTGAAATTTGATTTGCCAGAAAAGGCAAGTTTCA
>USTJ01000102.1 GCA_900557585.1 uncultured Eubacteriales bacterium | reverse complement strand
TGCAATTCCGTTTCGGTCAAGGGAAATAAGAACAATGTTTGCGTCAACATTTTTAAACGACACACTTACAATTGCTGGTGTGCAGTTTTTCGGGTTTCCGTTTATGATGATTTTGTCACCGAAATTTTCTTTCAACTTTTCAATCAAATAGGTGCGAAGAGATGCAAGTGTTTTTGTGTTTTTGCTCATGTTTTCGTGTGCAATTTGCGTTGCTTCGCCAAGCCCAACAATGCAGGCTGTGTTTGCGGGTCCACCACGTTTTCCAAACTCTTGGTTTCCGCCATAGATGATGTTGTCAATTTTAACCGAGTTTTTCACAAACAAGAATGCTGAACCTTTTGGCCCATAGATTTTGTGACCAGATGCGGAAAGTGCGTCAACATTCAACTCTTTTGTGTCAAGGTTCAAAATTCCAAAGGCTTGAACAGCGTCGGGGTGAAAAAGTGCACCATGAGCATGTGCAATTTCTGCAAGTTTTTTGATGTTGTTTATGGTTCCAATTTCGTTGTTTACGGTCATGATAGAAACCAAAACAGTGTCAGGGGTCATTGCTTTTTCAAGAGTTTCTGGCTCAATTTCGCCAAGACTGTTTGGCGCAAGATAGGTGACAGAAAAGCCTTCTTTTTCAAGCGCTTTGCATGCGTTTAAAATTGAATCGTGTTCAATTTTGCTTGTGATGATGTGTTTTCCTTTTTCTTGGTTTGCTTTTGCAAGACCAACAATTGCAAAAGAGTTAGATTCGCTTCCAGAAGAAGTGAAATAGATGCTTGAAGTGTTTGCGTTTATGGCTTTTGCAACTTGTGCTCTTGCTTTTTCAACTGCAACACTTGCGTCACGCCCAAAAGAGTGTGAACTGCTTTCATTTCCGAACACTTGATAAAAATAAGGTTTCATTGCTTTTAAAACCTTTTTTGCCGGCTTGGTTGTTGCAGAATTGTCAAGATAGATTCTTTTCAAATTTGTTTTTTCCTTTATAAAAAGATTATAAAAAGATTATGTGTGTTTGTCAATGTTTTTATAAATTGTTGGCACATGTATTGTTTTTTGATAATGTTTTTCGTTTTTTGCTTTATAATGCATTTTTTTTGCTTGGCAAAGTGTACTTATATCACAGATTATTGACAAAATTTGACAAAAAGCATATAATAAAAATAGTGAAAAGGAGAGATTTATTATGAACGGCAAAATTAACAACACTTGGAAAAAACTTTTCGTTTGGATTTCTGCATATCTTTCATATATCGCATTTGCACTTGTTGGTGGCTATGTTTTTGTGAAAGAAGAAGATGAAGATGTGAAAAAACAAGCAAAACTTGCACTTTTTGTAACAGTGATTTTCGCTTGCATTTCAGCATTCCTTGCAATTTATAGCAATTGCTTTGGAATGAGCGGAACATCATATTCATCTGGTGCATATGAATTCTATCGTTGGAGCAATTTCTTTGTTAACATTGGCAAAATCGTAACATATGCAGTGTTCACAATTTTAGCAATTGTTCCAAAGAAAGATAAACAAGAAAAAATCACCGAAAAGAAAGAAGAACCAGAAACCGAAAAAGTTGAAGGCTAACACCAAAAAAAGAGCAGAAACATCTGCTCTTTTTTTTGGTGCTGTTTTGATATGTTCAGTTAAAAAAATTGTATTATTTTTAATCTTGTTTTTGTTATTCGTCTTTTGACTTTTCTTTGCCTATATAGTGTTCTTTTGCTTGGGGGTAGAGAGTTGTTTTCAAAAATGTTGTGGCTGTTTGGTTATTTTTAAAGAGGCTAAGAACTGTTTCTTTGTCAAAGTTTTCGGCAAGATATTTTGTTATAAGAAAATATTGGTCATATAGGTTTTTGTTTTGGTTTAAAAGTGTGTCGGCATCGGCATAAAACCCGACATTTTGGTTTTCATATTGACCGCTTAAATATGTTGCAATTCCCTCGGAAAGAAACTTGATTGTTTCTGGAGCGTTGTTTTGTTTTGAAAAAAGTTCGTTCACAAAATGCACTTGTTCGTGAAGGATTGTTTTTTTATAATTTTCAAGAGCGATTGCATAATCTTTTTTGTCAAACTTGTGAGCAGTGTTGTCATAATCATTCAAAGAAACATAGAAAATTATTCCATTGTTGCATGTTCCGATAATCCAATCTTGGATTGGTTCATTTTCAGGCTTATTGTTTGCTTTTCGATATATGATATCAAATTCTTTTTTGCTTGGAACAATGGTGATGTTTGATTTTTCGCCTTGAAAAGCAATTCCAAAAAAATCATAAAGTTTCTTTGTGTTTTCATCAAGATATTCGGCAAGAATGTTTGCCAAATTTTCATCTTGTTTTTGAAAGTTTAAAATTGCATATTTGCTTTCTTTTTTCATGTTTACCTTTATTTTTGTTTTTCGTTATAATATTTGTTTTCTTTTTGCATGAGAGAGACAAGGGCTCTTGCGCGGTGTGAAACTGAGTTTTTCTCGGCATCTGAGGCTTGTCCAAAACTCTTTTTAAGGTCGAAAGAATAGAAGAATGGGTCATAGCAAAAACCGCTGTCGCCAGTTTTTTCTTTTAAAATTTCGCCGAATGTTTTGCCTTCACTTGAAATAAGTGTTCCGTCTGGAAGAATCAAAACCATTGAGCAGAAATAGTGTGCGCTTCTGTCTGCTTTGTCTTTCAAATTGTCCAAAAGTTTTTTGCGGTTCAAATCAAAATTGTGGTCACCAGCATAGCGTGCGGAGTGGATTCCTGGTTCGCCGTTAAGAGCGTCAACGCAAAGTCCGCTGTCATCAGCAAGGATTGAAAAATCAGAATAGGTGTGGGTTTTGTTCAAAAACTCTTTGATTGCTTTTGCTTTGATTGTTGCGTTCTCCAAAAAGGTTGTTCCGTTTTCTTCAATGTCGCCCGAAAAGCCAATGTCTTTGAGTGAGATTACAACTGCATCATTATGAAAATTTCCAATCATCTCGTTTACTTCTTTAACTTTGTTTGCGTTGCCAGACGCGAAAATATATTTATTCATGGTTTTCTCCTTTAAACTGATTTTAAGAAAAATAAAAAGCATTGTCAACAAATATGAAAATGTTGTTTAAATTTTGAAACGTGGGATTAAAATGGCGTTGACAAAAATATATATTTTTGCATATAATATTTCTGCAAAAAAAATAACACAAAAATAAAGAGGGAAATATGCTTCGACTTGAAAATATTGTAAAAGAATATCATGTTGCCGACCAAGTTGTTCATGCGCTTCAAGGTGTGAACATGGAATTTCGAAACAGCGAATTTGTTTCTATTCTTGGCCCATCTGGATGCGGAAAAACCACGCTTTTAAACATTATTGGTGGGCTTGACCGCTACACTTCTGGCGACCTTATCATAAACGGAAAGTCTACAAAAGATTTCAAAGACAAAGACTGGGACAACTATCGCAATCACCGCGTTGGTTTTGTTTTTCAAAGTTATAATCTGATTATTTGTGTTTCCGGTATTAATGCCTCGCCAAAAATAGTGCAAGCCTTGATATGTGTAATCGCCAAGCATAGCCCACATTGTGTTGGCATTAGGTCCCACAAGAGCTATCTTCCTAGGATGTTCGATAGGGAGGATGTTATCATTCTTAAGAAGTACTACTGATTGTGTAGCAAGTTCATAAGCGGTTTGACGTTCCTCGGCGGTGTCGAATTCTATATCGCCTTCTGCACAGAATGTCGGATTTTTATCAAACAGACCCACTGCAGCTTTTAGCCTCAAAACTCGTTTGACAGCGCCCTCGAATGTCGCCTCACTAACAAGTCCTTGCTTTATTGCTTCGGGAAGGTATTGATAATTGTCACGGTTTTGAAATTCCACATCGTTCCCAGCATTTATG
>USTJ01000101.1 GCA_900557585.1 uncultured Eubacteriales bacterium | reverse complement strand
TCGAAGAAGAGAATTTCCAACAACCTCCAAAACAATTTCGTTTGTGACAGCCGAAACAAAAACATTGTATGCCTCGCCAATTGTTGAAACATTGAAAACATATACAACGCACCCGTCTTCACCTTCAAAATCATAGATATAGGTTTGCAAAAAGTTGATTTCAGCCTCGGAAGAATAGGAACTTTCAACAACTTTCAACGCATCTTCTTGTTTATATTTTATGGTTTTATCATAGTTCACATCTAAAAAATATTTTCCAAGAACCGAGGTGACTCTGCCATTCTTTTTCACAGACAAATTCACTTCGCCACCATAAACCTGAATGCCATTTACAAGTTGTTTAAAGCGATATACATTTCCGCTGATAGATTGAACTTTTTTATCGAAATATAGTGCACTTCTTGAAGAAGAATATCCAAATTTATCTTTCAGTTCATCAAGCACGTCATAGGCGTCATCAAGCGACTCAACCTTTGTGCCATTAAAAGTTCCAAAAATGCCTGTTAAAACATTTTCTTCTATCGTGACTGTGCAATTATCCGAAAGCGCAGAAACACTTCTTTGCGGAGAAAAAACAAACGCGAGCGGAAAAATCGCAACGCACAAAACCAAAATTAAAAAATATCTAAAAGATTTTCTATTCATATGTCTTTCTCCAAAAAGCACTTTTTCACATTAAATTATAAATATAATTTAAAACATGGTCAACCAATTGCAACGCTTATTTCATAGTATGGTCAAAAAATAAACTTTAATGACGAAATTTGTACATTTTCACAAAAAAATTTTTGTTTGTATTGACTTTATTTTTGCAATTGTGCTATTAAATATTGTCAAAAAAAATGTTTCACGCAATATTATAAATAGTGTGGAAAAATATATAAAGGAGAAAAAATGTTAAAACTTTTCAAAAAATTAAAGTGGCAAGAGTGGATTGGCGTTTGCTTTGTTGTTGGCCTAATTATTCTTCAAGTTTGGCTTGAACTTAAACTTCCAACATACATGAAAAAAATCACCGCCCTTATCATTTCTCCAACCGCAACTCAAAAAGACATTTGGTCTGCCGGCGGAGAGATGATTGGCTTTACACTTGCCTCGGTTCTTGCATCTTGCGTTGTTGGTTTTATTGTCGCAAGAATTGCTGCATCATTTTCAAAAAGACTTCGCGGTGAAATTTTCAACAAAATTGAAAGTTTCTCTCTTGAAGAAATCAAACACTTTTCAACCGCAAGTCTTATCACCCGAACAACCAACGACGTTCAACAAGTTCAAATGCTTCTTACAATGGGAACTCAACTTATTATCAAAGCCCCAGTAATGGCAATTTGGGCAATTTGCGAAATGTCAAAATCTTCTTGGCAATATTCTATTGCAATTGGCGGAGCAGTTGCGCTTTTGATTGGTGTTTTAGCAGTTTTGGTTTGCGTATGCCTTCCAAAGTTCAAGAAAATGCAAACCCTTACAGACGACATCAACCGTGTCACCCGTGAAAACCTTGAGGGCGTTAGAGTTGTTCGCGCCTATAACGCAGAAAACTTCGAAAGTAAAAAATTTGAAAAAGCAAATGAAGCACAAACAAAAGTTGGGCTTTTCACAAGCCGAACAATGGGCGTTCTTTGGCCTCTTCTATCATTTATAATGCCAACAATCACAGTTGCAATGTATTGGATTGGAGCCTATCTCATTAACGGGACCTCTGACATGGCAATGAAATATCAAACACTTACAGAAATTACAAGTTTCTCGTTCTATGCAATGCTTGTTATTTCGGCATTCATGATGATGAGCATGATTTTTGTGATTGTTCCAAGAGCAACCGTTTCTGCAAAAAGAATCAACGAAGTTCTTGAAACATCTTCAAAAATTAAAGACGGAACATTTTCGGGCGAAACCGAAGAAAAAGGTTCAATCGAGTTTAAAAATGTTTCGTTCAAATATCCCGATGCCGACGAATATATTCTTGAAAATATTTCATTTTCAGTTGCTCCGGGCGAAACCGTTGCATTTATCGGCTCAACCGGAAGTGGAAAAAGCACCCTTATCAACCTTATCCCTCGTTTTTACGACGCAACCGACGGCGAAATTTTGATTGACGGTAAACCAATCAAAGACTATTCCCTCTCTTGCCTTAGAAACAAACTTGGATATATTTCTCAAAAGGCAACTTTGTTTAGCGGAACCGTGAAAGAAAATATAGAGTTTGGTCAAGAAAAACCTCTTTCAGAAGAACAAATTAAACAAGCACTTTCACTTGCTTGCGGACTTGACTTTGTTGAAAAAATGCCTGAGCAAGAAAACAGTTTCATCACCCAAGGCGGAACAAACATTTCTGGTGGACAAAAGCAACGCCTTTCAATTGCAAGAGCAATTGCAAGAAATCCAGAAATTTTGGTTTTTGATGACTCGTTCTCTGCCCTTGACTATAAAACCGACCACGCACTTCGCGACAATCTTAAAACCCAATTTAATGGCGCGACAAAATTGATTGTTGCACAGCGCATTGGAACCATTAAAGATGCAGACAAGATTGTTGTTCTTTCAGACGGAAAAATTGCCGGAATAGGAACACACAAAAGTCTTCTTGATTCTTGCGAGATTTATAAAGAAATTGCTCTTTCGCAACTTTCAAAGGAGGAAATTGAAAATGACCTCAAATAAAAACCAAAAAAATCAAAATTTTCCAATGATGCACGGGCCAATGCGTGGTGGCTTTGGAAAACCAAAGAATTTTAAAAAAGCATGGGGCAACATTTTTAAAAAGGTCAACAAATATACCCTTCCAATTGTGTTTGCAGTGATTTTTGCAATTGCATGCACTGTCATTACAATTGTAAGCCCAAATCTTCTTGAAGACATTACAAACGAACTTTCAAACCACATTTATAATCTTGACATAAACTTTATCACAAAAACTTGCATTATTCTTGTTTGTCTTTATGCTTTGAGTTTTGTTTTGAACTATCTTTCAACATTTATCATGGCAACTGTGACAAGAAAAATGGCAAAAGACCTTCGAAGTGAAATTTCAAGAAAAATCAATGTTTTGCCACTTTCATATATCGACCACACCTCTCATGGCGACCTGCTTTCAAGAATGACCAACGATGTTGACACCATTGCACAGTCTATGGACCAAAGCGTTATCACCCTTATCACATCGGTTCTCATGCTTGTTTCATCGCTTGTAATCATGTTTGTGAAAAGTTGGATTTTGGCACTTTGTGCAATTGGTGCAAGCATCATTGGGCTTGTTCTTGTTTCACTTATCATGAAATTTTCACAAAAACAATTTATTGCCCAACAACAATCACTTGGCGAAATCAACGGACACATTGAAGAAGTTTATTCTGGCCATGCTGTTGTGAAAGCCTATGGCGCTGAAAAACAAACTTCGAAAAAGTTTAACAGCATCAACCAAGACCTTTATCAAAGTGCTTGGAAGTCTCAATTTTTCTCGGGACTTATGATGCCAATCATGACACTTATTGGCAATCTTGGCTATGTTATTGTTTGCGTTGTTGGCGGTGCACTTGTTCTTAATGGCACACTTCAACTTGGTGCAATCACAGCATTTTTGCTTTATATCAGATATTTTACCCAACCACTCACCCAACTTGCGCAAGTTGCAACCCAACTTCAATCAGCAGGTGCGGCAAGTGAAAGAGTATTTGAATTTTTAGAGCAAAAAGAACTTGAACCAGAAACTGACAAAAAACAAAAAATTGAAAACTTTAAAGGCAATGTTGAGTTTAAAGATGTTTGCTTTGGCTATACCAAAGACAAACAAATTATCCATGACTTTTCAACAAGCATAAAGGCTGGTCAAAAAGTTGCAATTGTCGGTCCAACCGGTGCTGGCAAAACAACGCTT
>USTJ01000100.1 GCA_900557585.1 uncultured Eubacteriales bacterium | reverse complement strand
CATAACTATTATTTATTCAGCTTTCTCCATATTTTTTGAAACAATTTTGCCCACGCATATTTTTGTAAGCAATAAGCCATCCTTTCATTTATCCAATCAAGAAAAATATCAAAATCAGTTCATTTATCTTGGAGTGATGAAAGCGCCAGTTGGAAGAATTGAAAACAAATTCCGTTTCCAAATTCTGATGCGCCTTAGAAATCAAATGTCAGACCAAATCATTCGCGAAATATATGACAAAACAAAAGAAAATAAAAATAAGAATGTAAGCATTTTTGTGGAAATAAACCCAGAAGTAATGTCTTAAAGGAGAAAATATGGCAAGAAGAAAAATTTTGCTTGAAGGCGACCCAATTTTAAGAAAAAAATCCAAACCAATTGTTGTTTTTGACAAAAATGTCATAGACCTTTTTGCAGACATGGAAGAAACCCTTGAAAAAGAAGAGGGTGCTGGTCTTTCTGCTGTTCAAGTTGGAATTTTGAAAAGAATGTTCATTATCTATGACGGCAACGAAACCTTGAAGGTTGTGAACCCAGAAATTTTAAGCCAAAGTGGAAAAAACAAAATCACACAAGAAGGTTGCTTGTCTATCCCAGGAAAATGGGGAGATGTTGAAAGACCAAACAAAGTTGAAGTGTCCTATCAAGACGAAAACGGAATACAAGTCAAAAAAGAACTTGTTGGTTTCTCTGCAAAAGCATTTTGTCACGAGTTTGACCACCTTAACGGAATTTTGTTCATTGACAAAGCAACAAATCTTTGTGACAGTTATGAACAATATGCCAAACTTAAAGCCAAAGAAAAAAAATCTAAAAAATAGGAGAAAAGCATGCGAATCATCTTTTTATCAACCCCAGAATTTGGAATTGCAAGCCTTGAAAAACTTATTGCATCAAGACATGAGGTTATTGCAGTTGTAACCCAGTGCGACAAGCCATCTGGAAGAGGCAATCACCTTAAACCCTCACCAATCAAAGAGTTTGCGCTCAAACACAATCTGAAAGTTTTGACCTATGAAAAAATCTCACGTGATGGTCTAAACGAACTTAAAGCCTTGAACCCAGACATCATGATCACATGTGCCTATGGTCAAATTTTGAGCCAAGCAATCATCGACATTCCTAAATATGGAATTATCAATGTTCATGCGTCGCTTCTTCCAAAATATCGCGGGGCATCACCAATTCAAACCTGCATCATTAAAGGTGAAACCGAAACTGGAATCACAATCATGCAAACCGAAGCAGGCCTTGACACTGGCGACATTTTGAGCCGAGCAACAACAAAAATTGGAGAAGAGGAAACAGCAGGTGAACTTTCACAGCGCCTTTCACAACTCGGTGCAGATCTTCTTTTACAAACCTTAGACGACATTGAATGTGGCGAAACTCAGCCCGAAAAACAGCAACATGCAAATGCAACAATCACAACTAAAATCAAAAAAGAAGACTGCTATTTGAATTTCAACAAGTCTGCAAAGCAAATAAAGTGCATGATTCTTGGTGCAAACCCAGACCCAATTGCAACAACTCGTCTTGGCAAAGACCTTGTGAAAATCTACCGCGCAAGAGTTGCCTATGACCTTCCAGACAGCGGGCAAGAGGTTGGAACCATTATCCAACCAAGCAGTGCTAAACGCGGAGTGTTTGTTCAATGCGGATCTGGCGTTTTGGAAATTGTTGAAGCACAATTTGCAGGCGGAAAAGTTCTTCCTGCAAAACAACTTTTTGGTGGAAGAAAATTTGCAATCGGAATGAAATTTGACGGAATTTTATTTCCAGAAATTTAAAGGATTAAACAATGAAAATTTTACAAGAATACACTCTCGATGAACTTAAAGAAGAAATGGACAAGCGCTCGGTGAAGCGTTTTCGTGCCGAGCAAATTTATCAGTTTGCTTGCACCTATACACCAATCGACGAAATGACAAATCTTCCAAAAGAACTTCGCGAGGAACTTAAACAAGAGTTCACATCAACCCCTGTTGAAATTTATAAAAAATTTGAGAGCAAAGACGGAACCATAAAGTTTTTGTTCCGCCTTCAAGACAACAACATTGTTGAAGGGGTTTTAATGAGTTATAAATATGGCAACACAATTTGCATTTCAACCCAAGTTGGATGCAGAATGGGTTGCAGTTTCTGCGCGTCTGGAATTGACGGAAGAGTTCGAAACCTTGAAGCAGGTGAAATGGTTGGCGAGGTTCTCGCCGTGAACCGCTATCTTGGTGGCGGACTTAAAGAAGACCGAAAAATCACCAACATTGTTTTGATGGGAAGTGGCGAGCCTCTTGACAACTTTGACAATGTTGTTCGCTTCATTGAATTGATTTCATATAAGTCTTCAATCAACATCAGCCCAAGAAACATTTCACTTTCAACCTGTGGAATTGCCCCAAAAATTCGTGAACTTGCAGACAGAAATCTTGGAATCACACTCACAATTTCTCTTCATGCAACAACCGATGAGAACCGCAAAAAAATCATGAAAATTGCAAACGCCTATTCGCTTGCCGACTTGATTGAAGCCATTCAATATTACTATAAAAAGACCAAACGCAGAATTGTTTTTGAATATATACTTTCTCGCGGAAATGTAAGCAAAGCAGACGCAAAACGCTTTGCATCGCTCACAAAAGGCATCATGAGTCATGTGAACATGATTCCAATCAACAAAACCCCAGAAAGCCCACTTTTGCCGGCAAGTCAAGAGAAAATTCATGAGTTTTTCGAAGAACTCAAAGCCCACGGCATTTCAGCAACAACACGAAGAACTCTTGGTGCCGACATTGATGGTGCGTGCGGTCAACTTCGCAGAAGAGTTTTGAAAGAAGAAAGCGAAACCAATTCTGAAAACTCTTTGCAAAGCGAAAATCAAACAAACAAAACAAATTCTGAAAACTAAACAATTTTGTTTGCAGAAAATGCAAAAAAGTTTATAATAAAAGCAGTAAAAACAAGGAAGGTATAATATGTTCAAACGAGTTTCTGCATCATTTTTGTGCATCGACTATGAAAATAAAGAAACACTTTTAAAGGCAGTGAAAGATGTTGAAAAAGCAGGCGCAAACTTTATCCACTTCGACGTTATGGATGGAAAGTTTGTTCCACGCAAAACTTTCGACGAAAAACTAGTAAACTTTGTGAAAGAAAACACATCGCTCATGCTTGATGTTCACCTTATGGTTGAAAATCCAGAAGAGGTTGTCGACAAATATATCGAAAGTGAAGTTGACATTATCTCTTTCCACTATGAAGCAACCAAAGACGCTAAAAAACTTTTAAAGCGCATTAAAGACAAAAATATTTTGGCGGGCATTGCAATCAATCCAAAAACCCCTGCATACAAAATTCGTGAAATCGTGAAAGAGGGTCTTGCAGATGTTGTTCTTGTAATGGGAGTTGAACCAGGAGCATCTGGTCAGTCATTCATTCCAGGAAGCGCAGAAAAGGTTGCCGAAATTCATGATTATAACCACAATGTCTATATCGAAATTGACGGCGGAGTAAACACCAAAAATGCAAAACTTCTTCGCAAGTGTGGCGCAACAATTTTGGTTTCTGCATCAACACTTTTCAACTCGAAAAATATGCATAAAACCATTCAAAGCCTTAAAGGCAATGACTTTGCAAGCCAATTCAGAAAATTCTTTAAAAAAGACAAAGAAGACTAGAAAACGCACTGGCAAAATGCCAGTGTTTTTCTTTCACACCAAACAAGAAAAAATGCATATGATAAAATAGTCCGGAGGGGAGAAATGACAATTGTATGCATTAAAGCGCCAAAATTCCTTGGTGCGATTTTAAAACTTTTCGTTAAAAAGAAAAGGAAAACAGAATAGAGCCACTGGCTCTATTTTTTTTGCAAGCAA
>USTJ01000099.1 GCA_900557585.1 uncultured Eubacteriales bacterium | reverse complement strand
GGAATATCAGTAAGCAAGAAGGTGGGCAATGCAGTTCAAAGAAACCGTGCCCGCCGTTTATTGCGTGAAGCGATTTCTCAATTTCTTGATAAACTTGACCCAAATTTCAACATTATCATTGTTGGAAAACAATCTATCCTTGAACAAAAGTCTGACAGTGTTACAGCAGACCTTAAAGCAGTTTTGGAAAGGACAGACCTTCTCTCATGAAAAAGTTCTTCACCTTTTTAATAAGCATTCCAAAATATATTGGACAAGGACTTATTTGGATATATAAAAAGTGCATATCTCCTTTTCTTCCCCATTCATGCAAATATATCCCATCTTGTAGCACCTACACTTCGGGAAGCATTCGCGAGTGGGGATTTTTTCGTGGAACAGCACTTGGAATTAAACGAATTTTAAAGTGCAATCCACACTCCAAAGGCGGTGTTGACCCCGTGAAAACAAATCTTAAAGGAGATTATAAATGGCTAATGTAGCACTTCTCGCATCAGCAGTTTCTGCACCAACTGGTCTTTGGCCAACAATCATGAACTGGATCGAGTCGTCGGTTGTGAACTATGGCTGGGTGATTATTCTTTTCACCCTGCTTATCAAAGCATGTCTTTCTCCACTTGACTTGCTTTTGAAATTTTCAACCAAAAAGACAACTTTGGTTCAGCAAAAACTTGCGCCACAAATTGCAAGAATAAACAAACGTTGTGGCGACGACAAGCAACAAGCACAAATGCAAACCCAAGCCCTTTACAAAAAAGAAGGCTTCAATGTTTTTGGTTCTTGCATTGTAACCCTTGTAAACCTTGTTGTTACAATGGTTGTTTTCTTCACACTCTTTGCATCTCTTCGTCAAATGAGTGCCTATAAAGCAATCAACCAATATGCTCAAATGGAGCAAGCATATGTTTCAACCTTGCAGGTTAAAACAAAAGAAAACTTTATCAATCTTATCAACACAAACCTTGAAGGAACCGGAAAAACCTATGAAAGCGAATTTAAAACCGCTTTTGAAGGTGATGGAACCGAAGAAAACAAAGGATATTTCTATTATGTTTTCTCAACCTCTGACGAAGAAAAATTGGAAGAATTGAAAAATCAAGTTGCCTACACTTCATCAGAAGGCGTTGATGTTTCACTTTATTCAGTTTTGGAAACAGCCGAAAATTCTGCCGCTGTTGACGCAACCAATTCTGCATCGGAAGTTTGGAAAAAAGTGAAAGACAGTTGGCTTTGGATTGGAAACATCTGGGTTTCAGACAACTATAAAAGCCCACTTCCATCATATTCAGACTTAAAAAGCATGGCAAACAATTCAAAAAACAAAGAATATAAAGCCTATGTAAACTCTATCGACCAAAAACTTTATGGTGTTGTTACATCTTCTGTTCACGCTCAAAACAGCCGTTGGAATGGATATTATATCCTTGCAGTTTTATCTGCTGGTCTCACATTCCTTTCACAATGGCTCACAGAACTTTTGCAAAAATCAAAGAACAAAAAAGTGAACGACCTTGTTCAACAATCAAACCAACAAGCAGGCGCAATGAAATTTATGAAAATTTTCCTTCCTGTGATGATGGTTATCTTTGTCCTCACCTCTTCTGCATCTTTCGGACTTTATATTGTCGCAAGTTCACTCATCTCAATGTTAATTTCAACTTTAACAAGCCTTATCGTGAACGCATGCTATAAAAAGAAAGAAGAAGAGATTGTTGCAACTCTTGAAAGAGAAGCAATCAGATCAATGAAAAAAAGCAAAAACGAAAATGTTCAAACTTTTAACAAACACAAAAGATAAATTCAGGAGAAAACTATGAAAAGCATTGAAACTCAGGGAAAAACTGTTGACCAAGCAATTGAACTTGGACTTTATAAACTTGGACTTACTCGTGACCAAGTGAAAATTACAATTTTGGAACAAGCAGGACTTTTCAACAAAGCCCGCGTTAAACTTTCGGTTGGAGAATCTAGTGAATCTGAAACAACACTTAAAACTCTTGCAGAAGAACTTCTTGCAAAAATGGGTCTTGAAATTACTGTTTCTGTGGAAGAACAAGAAGACAAGTTTTTGGTTGAAGTTGGCGGAGAAGACGCAGCAATTTTAATTGGCAAGCGCGGTGAAAGCATGGATGGTTTCCAATTCCTTTTGAACGCACTTTTCAACAAAGGCAAAAAACATGACGAATATAAAAGAGTTGTTGTTGACAGCAATAACTATAAATCTCGTCGTGAGGACACATTGAAAATCCTTGCAGAAAGAACCGCAGCCCGTGCAATTCGTGAAAATCAAGACATTCGTTTAGAGCCAATGAGCGCAAACGAAAGAAGAATCATTCACGCTGCTCTTGCATCATCTGACAAAGTTGAAACTGAAAGCAAAGGCAACGAACCAAACCGTTATGTTGTGATTAAACTTAAAAACAAGAAAAAGAAATCCGAAGAAAACCAAAATCGTGAAAATAACGACTAAAAAAAGGCAACCGCTTGGTTGCCTTTTTTATTGCACCTTTCAAAAATATTTTCAAACACCACTATAAAAAGTGAAACAAAATAAACTTTGCTTTTAGCGGTTAAAACCAACATACTAACCCAATTATAATGATTTTATAAAACTGCAATATATAAATAATATCATTATAAAAAAGTTTTTATTGCATTTTAAAACATGTTGTATTATAATTTGCATATGAAAAATTTATGTTCAAACACAATTGCTGCAATTTCAACCCCACTTTCAAGCGGGGCTATTTCTGTTGTTCGAATGAGCGGACAAGAAGCAGTTCAAATTGCAGACAAAGTATTTTCAACAAAAGATGGAAGAACTCCATCATCTTTCACTCCAAGAATGATGACATTTGGAACTTTTGATGCCGGCTCTTTCAAAGAAAAAGCACTTTGCGTTGTGTTTAAAGCCCCACACAGTTTTACTGGTGAAGACATTGTTGAATTTCAATGCCATGGTGGCGTTACTTTGACAAAAGGCATTTTACAAGCACTTTTGAATAGTGGTGCAGTTTTGGCAAAACCTGGCGAGTTCACAAAACGCGCATTCATGAACGGCAAAATGGCACTTAGTGATGCCGAGGGCATGATGGACATGATCAATGCAGAAAGCGAAGCCGAGATTCGCGCAGGATATAATCTGCTTTCAGGCGAACTTTCAAAAACTGCCTTTTCTGCACAAAAAGAACTTGTTGACATTTTAAGCGAAATTGAAGTTTCGTTTGATTATCCAGAAGAAACCATTCTTTATATCACAAAAAGCAACGCAAAAAATCGCCTTGAAGAACTTTCAAAAACTCTTGATAAAGTTTTGAAAACTTCTTCTGCTGGACAAATGGTGAAAAACGGCGTTAGCGTTGCCATTGTTGGAAAACCAAATGTTGGAAAATCTTCACTTTTAAACAAACTTGTAATGGACGAAAAAGCAATCGTAACCCCAATTGCAGGAACCACTCGTGATGTTATTGAAGCAACTCTTTCAATAAACGGTCTCAAATTTAACCTTTATGACACCGCCGGCATTCACGAAACAAAAGACCAAATTGAAAAGATTGGTGTGGACAAAGCAAAAAACATTATAAAAGGTGCCGACATTGTTTTGTTTGTGAAAGACAGCGACAATTTTGACTGTGAAGACAAAGAGGTTGAAGACCTTTTGAAAAAGCACAAACATCTTATCATCATTAACAAATCAGACAAACTCAAAAACTTTAAAGACACCGAAGATACAATTCATGTTTCCGCCCTTAAAGGTGAAAACATTGAAAAAGTTGCAAACAAACTTTATTCCCTTGCTTGCGAAGACAAAGCAATGCAAGACGGGCTTATGGTTGCATCTGAAAGACACATTTCTGCTTTGAAACAAGCAAAAGAAAACATTGACAACGCAATTGCTGAAATTGACAATTTTACACTT
>USTJ01000098.1 GCA_900557585.1 uncultured Eubacteriales bacterium | reverse complement strand
TTGTCAAAAAAGAGATTAGTGATAAAAATTGATTGAACTGAAATTATAAATATGGTATATTCGCTATATACTATATCAGGAGCGACCATGGAAATTAAAGTTGAAAAACGTCATGGGGTTTGGAATAAAATTGTATCCCCATTTATATCATCATATCTCAAAAAACAATTTGGTTATACTTTTGAAAAATGCGATATTAAACCACCATATTTGGTTCTTGCAAACCACACAACCGACTTTGATGCATTTTTCATTGCAAAAAGTTTTAAAAATCATCTTTATTTTGTAATGAGTGACCATGTTTCATCAATTCCAGTTGTTGGAAAACTTATTCGTCACCTTGTAAGTCCGATTCCAATTACAAAGTCAACAAGCGACCCAATCACCGTTCGAAAAATTATGTCGGTTATAAAGCAAGGGGCTCCTGTTGCACTTTTTCCAGAAGGAAACAAGTCTTTTTCGGGCGAAATGAGCGAAATGAAACATTCAATTGCAAAACTTGCAAAGAAACTTAATGTTCCTGTTGTGATATATAACATTACTGGTGGCTATTTCTGCTCTCCTCGTTGGACAAAAAATAAAAGAAAAGGTCATGTTCACGGCGCAGTAAAGTGTATCATTTCTCCCGAAGAGATGAAAAATATGACCGACGAGGAACTTTTTAAAACCATTAAAGACAATCTTCGCGTAAATGCATATGAAGTTCAAGAGAAAGAAAAACAAACCTTTAAAGGTAAAAATTTGGCGCAAAACATTGAAACTTTCCTTTATGTTTGCCCATCGTGCCACAGCATTTCTTCACTTCATGGCAAAGGTGACCGTTTCTATTGCGACAAGTGCGATTTTGAAAGCACCTATGATGAGTTTGGCTATGTCCACAACAAGTTCTTTTCTCGCCTTGACGAGTTTGATAAATGGCAAAAACAATATTTGAAAACTCTTGATTATAACGCTATGAGCGAAGACCAAGTGATAACATCAGACAGCGGATTTACAATCAAGAAAAAGATTGATAATTATAAAAGCAAAAAGGTTGGAGTTTTCACTCTCTCCTGCTTCAAAAATCGTTTTGAACTTGAAAATCCAAAACAAAAAATCATTATTCCTTTTGAAAACATTGCAGGCTATGCACTTGAAGGTGTAAACGGCATTCAACTTCACATTAAAGATGGAACGATTTATCGTTTCAAAAACGAATATACAATTTCTGGCTTGAAATATTTGAACATCTATTGCACAATCACCGGCACAGAAATGAGGTTTTAAACAATATAAAAAGTCCACATTTGTGGACTTTTCTTTTGCTTATTTTTTCAAAAATTCATCAATCATATCAAGAATTTGGTCTTTTTCATCATAGGTTTTCCAAACAATGTTTGGAACTTTTTTGAAATATGTGATTTGGCGTTTTGCATAGTTTCGCGAAGCCTGTTTGAGTTTTTCTGTGAACTCTTCTTTGCTTGTTTTGTTTGTCAAAAAGTCATAGGTTTCTTTATAGCCAATGCCTTGCATGCATTGATTATGATTGGTTATTCCGCTGTCTATCAAACCTTGAACTTCACCTAAAAGTCCCATATCAAGCATTTTATCAACGCGTTTATTGATGCGGTCATAAAGAACATCACGCTCTGCCGTAAGACCAATCAAGAGATAGTCATATCTAGCAGCAACAGAGGTTTTTTGTTCGCTTTTTCTTTTGCCTGAAACATGAAAAATTTCAAGGGCGCGAATGATTCTTGTTTGGTGGTTTGGATGAATGTTTTTTGCACTTTCAGGGTCGATTTCTTCAAGCATTTTGTGAAGATATGGCGAGCCTTTTTCTTTCCCGATTTCTTCAAGTTCTTTGCGATATTTTTCATCTTTTCCACAAGTTACGCCTGGCTCGAAAAGCAGGCTTGAAATGTACATTCCTGTTCCGCCAACAACAAGAGGAAGTTTTCCTTTTTTTGAAATTTCAGAAATTGCAATTTCGGCATCACGAGCCCAGTCGCCCGCACTGTATTCGTCTTTGGGAGAAACAATGTCTATCAAATGATGTTCAATGCCCTGTGCTTCTTCTTTTGTAACTTTTGCAGAGCCAATGTCAAGACCTTTATAAATTTGAATGCTGTCGGCACTGATAATCTCTGCATTATATTTTTTTGCAACTTCAATTGAAAGTGCGGTTTTTCCAACCCCAGTTGGACCCGCAATTATAACTATTTTCTGCATTATACAATCCTTTTGAACCATTTTTCAACTTCACTTTTTGAAATGCGAATTGCAATTGGTCTTCCGTGAGGACAGAAAAGAGCAATCTTTTCTTTTCCCATTTGGTTGAAAAGTTGGTTGATTTCGCTTTCAGTCAAGTCGTTTCCGCCCTTTATGGCGCTTTTGCTAGAGAGTTGCATTAAATATTCCTTTATAAGGACGCTTGACTTTTTAAGAGTGTTTTTGGTGTCGGATAAGAACTCGCTGAAAAATGTGTCAAAGTTCATTTCGCTTACAATTGCGGGAACTGCACTCACTTTATAGGTGTTATTTCCGAACTCTGAAATGTCAAAGCCAAGTTCTTGCATGGTTTCAAGGTTTTCTTCAATAATGTTTGCTTCAAGAGGATTGAGTGAAAGCACATATGGGAACAAAAGCGGTTGTACAGCAATGTTTTTGTTGTCATATTGCGCCTTGAACTTTTCATAGAGAACTCTTTCATGTGCTGCGTGTTGGTCGATAAAGAAGACGTCATCGTCAACTTCAACAATCAAATAGGTGTTGAAAATCTTTCCAATTTTTTTCACTGCTGATTGAATTCCAAGGTCGGTTTGAACTGGGTCTTTTGTGATAAAATAGCCCGATGAATTATAGCGGTCTTCTTCTTTGGTTTCTGCAAGACGTTCAAGAAGCTTCGAGCCAAGACCAAAGCCGTCTTTCACTTTGTCGCTTGAACTTGTTCGAAGAGTTGCATCTAAAATTGTGTCGCGATATTCATCTTTTTCTTCTTTTGTCATGCTTTTAACATCGCGTGAAAATGGGTTCAGGTTCACACCTGCTCTGTCAATTTTTTCGGCTGGTTTTGGTGGCTCTGGCATGATGAATGTTTGCTTTTCAACAGTAACATCATTTGAAGAATCAATGGTTTTAAGTGTGTCTAAAATTGATGCGGTTTGCACAGCGTCAATTGCTTTTTCAATGTTTGTGTCTTCGGCAGGCGCAACATAATCCATTGTTGAAAGTGCTCTTCCAACACCCTCAAAGAAAAGTGAATATACAAGTGAGTTGTTTGCAAAACGAACATCAAGTTTGTTTGGATGAACGTTAACATCAATTTCGTCAGCAGGAAGTGTCATGTGAAGAACATAGAAAGGATATTTTCTTTTCATGAGCATTTCGCCAAAAGCGTTTGCAATTGCAACAGAAATTGTGTTATTTACAACATATCTTCCGTTGATGACAAGGGTTTGATAGGTTCGGTTAGGCTTTGAAAAACTTGGTCTTCCAACATAGCCCCAAACCTTATATTCGCCCTTTGACAAGTCAACTTTCAAGGTTTCAGAAATTGCTTCTTTTCCATAGATAGAGAAAATTGCATCTTCAAGGTTTGTTCCTGGTGCAGAGAAAATTGTCTTGCCGTCGGCTTTATATGAGAAATAAATGTGTGGGTTTGCAAGAATAAAACGAGAAATGAGTGCAGTTACTTCCTGCTCTTCGCTTTTGTCCTTTTTAAGGAATTTCTTTCTTGCTGGAACATTGAAGAATAAGTCTGAAACTGTTGTGGTTGTTCCAGTTGTTCTTCCTGTTTCATATTGCTTTAAAACTGTTCCGCCTTCAAGTTCAATTGCAGAAGCAATGTCGTTTTCTTCGGTCTTTTTTTCTTCCTCGTCCTTGCTGAAATTCAGCACTGACACATAACAGGTCGCGTAGCTTCCGTCGCTCGTCACCGAAACGCCGGAAATGCTGATCATATGCTCTGCAACTC
>USTJ01000097.1 GCA_900557585.1 uncultured Eubacteriales bacterium | reverse complement strand
TCCCAACGGGACATAAGTCTGTCGACCCAGACCGCAACAAGTTGCTCCCAGGCTTTGGCTAAAAAGTGTTATCAACACTTTTCTTAACGCGTCGCCCCCTCAACCCAAAAGCCCATACCGATTCAAGTCCGGTCAGCATAAATTATATCAACTTACAAATCATTTTACATGATTTGGCAAATTTAATATTATATGGATATAAATCATAAAAGGAGAATATGAATGAAACAACTTGGAACTGTTGAAATTGCCTATGGCAAATTGCTTTTACGCAAACTTAGGTTTGCAAACAATCAACACAAACATTTTAAAATCCCATATTGAAATTGTCTCTTATTTGTGATATTATATTGGCACAAGGAGTTTTATATGGGATTTTTTGATATTTTTAAAAAGAAAGACACAGAAATCAAAGACATGATTTCTTTGAAAGATATTGTACGCAAAAGTGATAAATTTAATGCTATTCGCATGATTTATATTGCATATAGCAAATATAACGATTATAGTTCAAATGAAAAGAAACTTGAACAAACCTATAGTGTTTCAAGCCCACTTTTGATTCCACAAGGCATCAACATTGAAGAAGCATGCAAAATTGCATCATATTTGTCTGAAAGGGTTGAAAGAGAAAACAACCTTGAACCAGCATGCGAACAAAGCGTTGCTTTAACTAGCCAAATTTTGCAAGAATATGGCTTTATGAAATTGAAAGGATACGACCACGGACATTATCATGTTACAGGAAAGTTTCCAAGAAGGAAAACAGGAACCGCACTTCTTTCAAGTGAAAAAATTGATGGCGTTGTTGACCTTATCACCATTGACGGCGACCCAATTCTCTTTAAACAATCTGAAATCTATAACAGATATTTTGACTGGTTCACCGCGAATGTTTCAGAAACCGAAATTAAATATATCTATGAAAAAGCAGGCATCAATCTTGATGAAATGCTTCAAAAGACAAGAGAATTTCTCAAAGAATCCGACCTTTCAGAACCAATGTTCAAATATGAGAGAAATCCGCGCAAAAAGGACATTCAAGAATTTCTTAACGAGGCAGACGAATCATTAGACCACTAGAAAACAAAGCACCACAAAAGGTGCTTTTATTTTGCATTAAACTGCAAGATTGGATAATTTTGCTTTTATTTATCAATGCAATGTGATATAATTGTTATACAAAATCAAACACAATAGTTTTGTCTTTGCAGATATTTGTAATAGCGAGAATTTTCTATAATTGCAGGCAACAAAAAAAACAAACAAACCACGCTCAAACAAAAATTTTTGCAATATCATTTTTAATAATATTTAGATAATATAAAATCAAAATAATCACAGCAAGGAGACACATTATGATTCACTCTATGGCAGGCGGAAGGCTTGGCAATGTTGACTTTTCAGACTATGCAAAGATTGAACTTTTACAAGGTAATTTGGCGGGAAAAATGTTTTGGTATCGTTCGCCATTTGTTGAACTTGAACTTAACGACGAAGTTATCGTTCCGTTTGGCAACGATGGTCTGAAAGTTCTTGGAAAAGTTGTTCGAATTGACAGGGCAGTATCAAGCCAAAACTCGCCAGTTCCAGCATCAAAAGCAAAGTCTATCATTCGCATTTTAGACCGCAAATTATAAAATTTAAAAGATATATTTAAACAAAAAACACAGATTTTTCTGTGTTTTTTGTTTCTTTGACATGCAATATTTAAAATTTGCTTAAATAAGTTTAATATGAATAATTACTATCAAATTAAAAGACAAATATTTAGTAGAATTACATTCATATTTTTCAAACATTAGGTTGTCAAAATAAGAATTCATACAATATTATTTTTGGCATCAACACTTCATCTAAAAACTTTTCAATTTGATTGTGTTTGACTTTGTTTTTGGAAGCGGAATGGTGTTTGAAACCGCATATAGTTGGTATTCATAAATCTCGTTTTGCTTTGCAGATTGGTCGGTGAAATCAATCTTTTTACCATTTCCAACAACCTCATAAACAATCTGTTGCTTTTGCCCCTGCGAGCGAATAAGCGTGAATGTGAAACCACCCTTTGCTTCAAAGAGCAATGTTGGCTTTTGATTTTGCTCCATTTCAACTTGAAGCGTTGGAACAAAGGCATCAAGTTCTGTTGAATATGGGGGAAGATTATTTTTATCAAAATACGCCGTGCGTTTATATCTGCTTTGCGTTGACGGATTTGCAAGCGTGACTTTTCCAGAACTCAAAGTTCGAGTATCAATGTCGGCAGAGACAACATCATCTGGAACAATGAAAGACTGCGGGGAAGAATCTTGATATAAAATTTTCAAAACTTCTTTTGTAAGGTTTGCAGGATAGGACGCACCGTTTACACTTGACGGCAAATTTCCACTTTTTGAATTTGCACCATAGTAGCAAATTATAGTGTGGTCAGTTGTGAAACATGCAGTGTAAGCATCAGTGTTTAGGTGTGATGATGGAACACCAACCGTTCCAGTTTTTGCAGAAATGTCAAAGTTGAAACCAGACAATCGACGAGCGGTTCCATTTTTTACAGTTCCTTTAAGCATGTCTGAAATCAAAAACGCAGTTGATGTTTTCATTGATCGCGTTTTATTTTTTTGAGCAGAATATAAAACTTTTCCTGTATCTGAAACAATTTCCGAAACAAAACTGGACTTGCAAAACTCTCCGTTTGTTGCAAAAGTTGAATAGGCATCGGCAAGTTGTTTAAGAGTTACACCATTCGTCATTCCACCAAGAGCAAGAGCCAGATTTGTGTCTTTTTCATCAAACTGAATGCCAACGTTCGAAGCAAAATTTTTGGCATATGGAACACCAATATTTGACAAAACTTTTACGGCTGGAATGTTTAAAGATTTCTCCAAAGCAACCTTTGCCGAAACATTTCCCATGAATGTTTTTGAGGCATTGCTTGGGCTGTAACCATCAATGCAAATTGGCTCGTCTTTCAAAATTGTTTCGGGTGAAATTTGTCCCTTTTCAAGTGCAGGAGCATAAACCAAAATTGGTTTTATAAGTGACCCAGGTTGCCTTTTTGAAGAAAAATTCATGCCACCAAAACCAGCAACTGCAACAACATTTTTTGTTTTATTGTCAACCACAAAAACACCAATCGAGGCAGGACTTTGGTTTTCTCCATTCACATGAACCGACTCGTTTAAAAGCAAATTGTCAATGTCTTTTTGAAGCGAAAAATCAATTGAACATTTGATATTTATGTGCATATTTTTCAATTGATTTTCGGTTACGTTCAACGCATCGCATGTTTCTTGAATTATACATTTTTTCGCGTATTTTAGCGTTTTGATATCGTTTTTCACTATGTTTATGGGCATTTTTGCGTTTTTTTCATATTCTTCAAAAGATATATAGTTTTGATTTTGCATAAGGTTTAAAACTAAATTTCTTCGCTCTTTGCATCTTTCTTGGCTTGAAATAGGATCATAAATTCTTGGCGCATTTATAACGCCCGCAAGGGTTGCAGACTCTGCAATTGAAAGGTCTTTTGCTGGTTTTGAAAAATATAGTTCACTTGCGTTTTCGATGCCATAGGCACCATTTCCGAAATAGATTGTGTTTAAATATTCTTCCAAAATTTTATCTTTTGAAAACACCTTTTCAGCCTTGATTGCAAGTTTGATTTCCTTCATTTTTCGCGTTACAGTTTTTTCTCTTGAAAGGTGCGTGTTCTTTATCAGTTGTTGAGTTATTGTTGATGCACCCTCGCTGAATTTTCTGCTTTTGATATTTTTCAAAAGTGCACCCGCCATGCGCTTATAGTCAACACCGCTATGAGAATAAAATCGTTTATCTTCAACTGCAATAAATGCATTTTTAACATGTGATGGGAGAGTGGAAACGTCAAGTTGCTTGTCGCCAAAAATTGCAAGGTCGACATTGTTGTTTTCTTCATCACAAACCGAAAAAGCAACAGCGTTTTTAGACGACGAAAAAAGTGAC
>USTJ01000096.1 GCA_900557585.1 uncultured Eubacteriales bacterium | reverse complement strand
ACATTGCCGAGAGCGCCGATTTTGTTCATGATTTCATCAAGTTGCTTGCGGTCTTGAATGCGAACACCAATTGAAAGAACAATGTCTTCGGTTTCTTTTGCTTTTTCTGTTGTGATATATGTGATATCAATATTGTTTTCTGCAATTTTTGTTGAAACCGCGTTGATAACGCCAGATGTGTTTTTTGCAATCACTTTGAAAGAAGCGTCATAAACATTTCCTGTTTTATCTTCTGTCCAACGAGTGTCTATGATACGGTCTTCTTCAAGACGTTCAAGCGCCTTGCAGTCTTTTCGGTGAATGGTTACGCCTGCTCCTCTTGAAACATATCCAACAATCTCATCGCCCGGAACTGGGTTGCAACATTTTGCAAAACGTTTTAAAAGGTCGTTGTGTCCACCAATCAAGACACCACCGTTTGTTTTTTGATGCGCTTTTTGACGCTTTGCTTTTTTCTCTTCTTTTGCAAGATTTTTAAGTTTTGTTACAACTTTTCCAAGCATTTGATGACTTGTAAGTCCGCCATAGCCAACAATGACAAACATGTCATCAACACTTTGCAAGTGAAATTGGTTTTGAATTTCTTCAATTGTGTCTTTCTCGTCAAGAAGTTGTGCCAAAGTGAAGCCATTTTGCTTTGCATAGTTTTCCAAAATGTCGCGACCAAGTTTGCTGTTTTCATCACGCTTTTCTTTCTTGAAATATGCTCTGATTTTTGAAACTGCTTCACGACTTTTTACAATTTTGAGCCAGTCACGAGATGGTCCCCTTGTGTTTGAAGAAGTGATAATTTCAACCATGTCGCCAGTTTTAAGCGGAGTTGAAAGTGGAACCATTTTCCCATTTACTTTTGCGCCCGAACAGCGATTTCCAAGGTTCGAGTGAATTGAATAGGCAAAGTCCAAAGGAATTGAATCTTTCGGAAGTTCAATAACATCATAGTTTGGTGTGAAAACAAAAATTTCGTCTTCATAGAAGCCTTTTTGAATGTTTTCAAGAAACTGTTCTGCGTTGTCCTCTACCTGTTTAAGTTTGGTTGACTTTGTCAGTTCGTTTCGAAGGTTTTTAAGCGCCCTTCCGGTTCCAATTGAATGAACTCCCCTTTCCTTATAAATCCAGTGAGCCGCAAGTCCATATTCGCAATATGAGTGCATTTCTTCGGTTCGAATTTGAACTTCGAAAGGAATCTTCTTTCCGTCTTCTTCATAATAAACCGTTGTGTGAAGTGACATATAAAGATTTTTCTTTGGGTTTGCAATATAGTCTTTCATTCTGCCAGGAGCAGGTGTGAAAGTGTCGCTGATTGCGCCAAGCATTGTATAGCAGTCTTTGATATCTTTAACAATAACGCGGAGTGCCAAAATATCAAAAACATTGTCTTTGCCCTTAATTTGCCACTTTTTGAAAATTGAAAAACCACTTTTTCTTCGGCTTTGAACCCTTGCTTCAACATTGTTGATTTTTGCAAGTTCGCTTATTTTTTTGTGAAGATATTCAATTGTTCTTTCGCTCTTTTTATAATATTCATCAAGAAAGTTATTAACATCTTTATAATCTTCTGGATAAAGATATTTAAAGCAATATTCTTCAAGTTGCTTTTTAAACAAGTTCATTCCAAGACGCTCTGCAATTGGAACAAAAAGGTCGTTTGTAACGCTTGCAATGCGAACACGAATTGTTGGGTCTTTAATTTCAAGCGATTTCATGTTATCGAACTGGTCGGCAAGTTTCACAAAGGCAACTCTTGCATCTCCGCCCATTGCAAGAAACATTTTGCGGAGTTTTTCGGCGTTTTTAGGCTCGATATAATATGCTTTTTTCACCATTGAAAGTTTTGTGAGACCTTTCAAAATGTCTAATACTTCATTTCCAAAATTGTCTGAAATTTCTTTTTCGGTTGTATCGGTGTCGTCAAGCAAGTCATGCAAAAAGCCACAGATAACAGTTTGTTCATCTGCTTTGAAATCTACAAGCGTGTTTGCAATGTTGAAAGAGTGAACAATGCATTCTTCCCCATTTTCACGAAATTTGCCGTCCAGTTTTTTGCTTGCAAAATCAAACGCAAGCAAAATTTTTGAAACACCCTCGGGTGAATATAGTTTTTCAATTTTGTCGTTAAATGTTTGATTCAGTTCCATGTTGTCACCTTAAAAATAAAGGCTTGAACCAAAGTTGTTCAAGCCTTATAAAATTATTCTTTGATTCCGATAAATTCTGCTTCGTAAATTTCTTTATCTTTACCGTCGTCATCTTTCTCTCCACGTTCAGCAGGAGTTTTAAGATTGATTCTATAAAGATAGGTTTGTTTTTTAGATGAATCGGTATACATTCCATAAACATAACCATTGTTGATTTCAGGAGCAATCAAATCTGATGCTTCGTCGATTGATGTTGTTGAAAGTTTAGTTTCAACCATTTCATCATCGGTTGCGTTTTTGAATTTGATTTTGTAAACATTTTTTGAATATAGATAAATCAAATAGTCGCCATCAATACCAATGAATTTTACGTTATCTCCGTTTGAGAAATCTGTAATGATTGTTGATTCTTGGGTTCCATTTTTCCAAGAGATTGTGCGAAGTGTGTCGTTATCTACAACCAAAACACTGTTTGCATCATCTTCAAGGAAAAGGATGTTTTCATAGTTTTTATAGCAAACAACATCTGCAATCTCGAAAGAAAGAGTGTCTTCGCCATTTGTGATTTTTGCAGAATAGATATATGAATTCAATGAATATACAAGTCTGCCCGCTCTGATGGTTAAAAGTGTAACACTTTCACCCTCGCTGATTTTTTGCTCACCAGTTCCGTCAGCCTTGATTTTATAAACTCGAACTCCATGTTGAATTTCGCCATTTTCTTCATATGAAAGTGTAAAGAAAATGTATTGGTCTGCCAAAGAAAGTTCAGTTTTGCTTTCGCCAGCGTTATCGCTGAAAATTGCACTTTTAACGTTTTCTTTTGTGAAAAGAGTTTGAACTTTGTCGCCAATGCAAATTGATTTCAATGTTGCACTTGTTTTTTCATATACAACAAGGTTAAGATTTTCGCCGTCTTTATAATAGGTATATGTCAAAGTGTCGTCGCTTGATGCTGAAACATAAAGAAGTTGATCTTTATTCTTTTTAAGGTCATATCTTCTGAACTCAGTTTTTCCAGTAAGCATTTCGCCAGCCTTGTTTTTGTCTCGGCATGGAGTTGAATAATAGAGGAAATCTCCAAAAATAAAGATTTGTCCGTTTTTGAATCCAACAAGACGATCTACAACTCTTTCATATGAGTCTTTAACAACATTTCCGTTTTCATCAAGTTGTGCTTTATAGATTGCACCTTGAACAAGTTTTCCTGTGTTGTTATCTTCGTCGTTTGTTTTTGTTCCGTTGATAAAATAAACATATCCATTATATGTTACAGAAACACCACCATTTGACACAACGCCAGTTGTATCATTTGTTGTTTTGCTTAAATTTGTGTTTCCACATGCAGTGAAAGCAAGCAAACTTACAAAACAGATCATGAATGCAAAGATTGATTTTAAAACTTTTTTCATTGTAAATTTTCCTTTTAGCCTTATTTAGTACCTAAATAATATTAAACTTCTTTCACCATTTTGTCAACTATAATTTCAAAATGCATCACACAAAACATATATCTGCGTCTGTTGCACGCCTAAGTTGCAGAAAAATTCCACAATTTGGTTGCTTTTCACATGCAAAAAACTGAAAAGCACTTTCATTTTCAAGCGAAATGTTTTCAATTTCTCCTTTAAAGCCAATAGTAATTGCAAAAGCGATGTTATTTTTATATACAATGCCAGCAAATCCACAGTCGTCACCTTCTCCAATTTTAACAAACTTTGAACTTGGAATTTTGTTTTCCAAAGGTTTATAGCGCTTGTTCATCATAAAGATTGTTTGAACTTGTCTTTTGGTTTGGTCAAAAAACATGTTCTCTTCTTTTTGAAACATTTTGAGCACTATTGAAGAAACAATCAAATTTTTATC
>USTJ01000095.1 GCA_900557585.1 uncultured Eubacteriales bacterium | reverse complement strand
GTGTCTGGTTGTGAAACATAAAGGTTCTTAATGTCAACACCAAGACGTGCTGCATAGGTTGGGTCAAGTGCGTGCTCAGCGTCGATGAAAGCAGCAGTTCCGCCAAGTTTTTGAGCCTCGGCAATAATGTGCAAAGAAACTGTTGTTTTACCACTTGATTCTGGCCCATAAATTTCAATGATTCTTCCACGAGGAAGTCCACCAATTCCAAGAGCCATGTCAAGAGTTAAACAGCCTGTTGGAATTACTTCTACTTGTTGTTCAGGTGCATCACCAAGTTTCATGATTGCGCCCTTTCCAAATTGTTTTTCAATTTGAGCAATGGTTTGCTCTAATGCTTTTTCCTTTTCGTTCATGTTTGTCTTCCTTTATTTTAAAATATTTATAAGTTTGAAGCAAATTGTCTTTGCAACTTGGTTCATAAAGTCACGCTTTGTTCCGCCACAATTTTCAATTTTGAGCATGTTAACTCCATGAGTTGTTCCAATTGCAACATATGCAATTTCATTTCCATTATAATACAATTCGTTGCCTTCTGCAAGAGTTGAAAGCGAAACAACATATAAATCTGCTGGGATTCTTGCTCTGATGTGTGATGCAATATCAAAAGCAATTTCTCCGCAAACTCCACGGTTTGCTGTGATTTTGAAAGGATTCAAATCGAAATGGTCAATCATTTGCTTTATAGATGGCAAAACATATGAGGCTTTAACATGCTTTTCGGCTTTGTCAAAAGTCATAAGGTTTTGAGTGATAATTCCACCAGTTCCCTGTTCTGCAAGACAAATTGTGAGATTTTTGACCGAAAGAAACTGATAAAGACGCTCGTAAAGGCTAATGTCACTGTCGGCGTAAATTTGCTTTGAAAAGTATACAGCAAACGCAGAAAGTGCCTTTTGGAACTCTTCATCACAATTGTCATTTTTGGTTTCAAGAACAACATATGCATCTTTATATTTTTCTTTAACGGTTACAAAAACTTTTCCATGGTCAAATTCAAGAGAGTTTGACGCACTCACAATTTCATCTTTTGTCAGTCCGTAAAGTTTTAAAACTTGACTTTTCATTTTCTATCCTTCTATTTAATTTTTTCTCTTTCTTTTTTGTTTTCAAGTTCTTTAAGCGACTTGACCGCTTTAATGCAATAGTTCACAAGTGAAACAACTGCAAGAGAAGCACCAATAATCATAAGTGCAAGTCCGAAACAACGGATATATTCAATTGGCATTGAACCAATTTTTGCATTTTCGCCACCAGAAAGGCATGCAGTAAGCCCAACATAGAGCATCAATATCATTGATGCAACATCAAGGAAAAATGATTTTACTTTTCCGAAAATGTCGGCAGCAATAACAATATTTTTATTTGCAGCAACCATTCTGATTCCTGAAATCACTGTGTCACGAAGAACAACAATCAACACAATTGTAACAGCAAGCCATGTCACTGTAACATTTCTTGTTGCAAGCAAAACCAAAATCATTGCAGAAGTTGTAATTGCCTTGTCTGCAATTTGGTCCATAAATTTTCCAAAGTCGGTGATTTGGTTATATTTTCTCGCGATATAGCCATCTAAAAAGTCTGTTACGCAAGCAAGGATATAAAGTCCAAGGGCAACAAAAACTCCAATTCCGTTTGGAATGTTGACAAGAAAAAGCACAACAACTGCAGGTGTCAGCCCCATTCTTATCATTGTTAAAATGTTAGGTATATTCCACTTCATTATTCTTTTACTCCTATGAGATCATATTCATGAACTCTTTTGATTTTAATTTTATAATATTCACCAAGTTCAAGGCGTTCTTTGCTTTTGAAATAGATGAGAGAATCAATTTCTGGTGATTGATATTCACTTCTTCCAAAAAACTTGGCTTTTTTATAATCAATTCCTTCATAGCAAACTTCAAGGGTTTGACCAACAAATTGTTTGTTGAGTTTTTTAATCACACTTCTTTGAAGTTTCACAAGGCGAACAAGGCGTTTTTGCTTGATTTTTTCAGGAACCTGATTTGGAAAATCTGCTGCAGGAGTTCCCTCTTCTCTTGAATATGCAAAGAAGCCAACATGAAGCATTGGATATTCTTTAATGAAAGAATAAAGTTCTTCAAAGTCTTCATCGGTTTCACCAGGGAAGCCAATCATGAACGTTGTTCTGATTGCAACAAATTGTGGAAGTTTCTTGATTTTTTCAATCAAAGCAATTGTTCCCGCTTTGTCAATTTTTCTGTTCATTCTCTTTAAAATTCCGTCTGAAACATGTTGGAAAGGAATGTCAAGATAGTTGCAAAGTTTTTCGTTGTTCATCATTTCGTTCAAAAGTTCATCTGAAACAAGTTCAGGATAGCAATAAAGAAGACGAATGCGTTTGAGTTTCTTTATTTTTGAAAGTTCACGAATAAGTTCAACAAGTTTTGGCTTTTTGTCTTCGGACAAATCTGAGCCGTAACGAGTAACGTCTTGTGCAACCAAAATCAGTTCAGTTGCCCCGCCATTTACAAGATTTTTCGCTTCGATGCAAAGTTCTTTCATGTCTCGAGAACGATATCTTCCTCGAATGAATGGAATTGTGCAGAATGTGCAGAAGTTATCACAACCGTCTGCAATTTTCAAATATGCATAGTGTTTTGGAGTTGTGATGACTCTGTCTTTCACAAAGGTTTCTTTTTCGCTTCCGTTTGTTTCAATCACTCTTTCGCCGGTTTCAAAGGCTTTGTCCAAAATTTTCACAATGTTTGGATATTCATTTGTCCCCATGAAAACGTCAACTTCGGGAAGTTCTTTTCTCATTTCGCCAAGCCATTTTTGAGGCATGCAACCCGTGACAACAAGTTTTTCGCAAGTTCCAAGTTTTTTATATTCTGCCATTTCCAAAATGGTGTCCATCGACTCTTTTCTTGCATTTGCAATAAAGCCACAGGTGTTGATAATGATAATGTTTGCTTTTGAAGGGTCACTTGTGAAACGATAGCCACCCTCGCCAAGATATGTAAGCATATGCTCGGTGTCAACCCTGTTTTTGTCGCAACCAAGCGAAATTACACCAACATATTTAATTTCGTCTGTTTCTTTTTCCATATTTTTTCCTTTAATTTTTATTTATCAATCTTTTTAAAAAATCGTTCATATTCTTCTTTTGTCATGATGACTTTTCTTGGTTTTTCACCAACGCCATTCTCAATAATTCCCTTGTCTTCAAGTTGATCAAGAAGAAGATTCGCGCGAGCAATTCCAACAGAAAATCTTTTCATGATTGAGTTTATCGAAACTTTGCCATTTTCAAGTGCAAACTCTGCGCACTCGTGAAAAAGTTCATCAACCTCGCCAAAATATTCAACATCTTCTTTGAAATATTTGTCATATTCTTCTTTGGTGATATTGACTTTATATTTGTCTTCTTTAACCTCTGAAATAAAGCCATGTTCACAAAGTTTTGAAAGAACATTTGCGCTTATTGCATAGCCGCAAAAAAATTTTTGAAGTTCTTTTAATGATATTGTCTTTTTTGATGAAATCAAAAATAATGCCTTTCTTTCATTTAAATCCAAATTTACTTTTTTGATTGACAAATAGTTTTTTTCCATATTTTCTCCTAGTTCTCGCTGTCAAAGTCACCGAAAAGTTCGTTATATTCAGCAATTGTAATTTTAACATCACGAGGTTTATTTCCAATTCCTGGGTTGATAAATCCACGAGTTTCCATTTGGTCAATAATTCGAGCAGCACGCGCATAACCAACGCTGAATCTTCTTTGAATCATTGAAATTGATGCCTTTCCGTTTTTCATTACAAGTTTAAGGGCTTGTGGCATATATTCATCCATACGGTCTTCGTTTGAACCCTTGTCTGAACCATCATCTTCTGGAAGTTCTCTGGTTCACCCAGTCCATAGATACAGGATACACTGGAAACGACAATAACATCCCGCCGTTCCGTCAATGCTGCTGTAGCAGACAGACGCAGTTTATCAATCTCATCATTCACAGAAGAATCCTTTGCGATATAAGTATCCGTGGATGGCACATATGCCTCCGGCTGGTAGTAATCGTAGTAGGAAATGAAGTATTCCACGGCGTTTTCCGGGAAAAACTCGCGGAATTCCGAGCAGA
>USTJ01000094.1 GCA_900557585.1 uncultured Eubacteriales bacterium | reverse complement strand
CGGCACAATTGTGACCGCATTTATTGAAAACATTGTTGTTGAACGTCCATACGCAAACAAGGTGGTTGTAAAACTTGAAGCACCTGAATATTTGACAATAAGTTGGCTTTATAAATACCTTGACGATAATGGTGTTGAGAAAACCGACTATGATGCCTATGAAGAAAACAATTTGCTTTGCAATCCAGAAAGCGGAACATATCAAGTTCCTGTTGGGGCGGTTGTAACTGTTCGCGGGGCAAACGCAACGGTTTCAAACTTGATTGTTGACGGCAATGCTTGCTCGCCAGAACAAACAAGCATGACTTTTACCGCAGAGAAAGGACAAACAAGAAATTTTGATGTTGCCATCATTGGTGGAGAGAAAAAAATTATAAAATTCTCGGGTGATGGCAAAGACCAAAGTTTCATCTATTCAAAAAATTGGTCAGGAACTCTTACTGCAACCGACCTTAAAAAACTTTCGCAAATGTTTGCGGACAGCACTTCATATTATTATAGTTACAAGATTGGTGGCAACACCTATAACTATGCAGAACTTTCAAGCGTTGTGTTTGACAAAAGCACACTTGTTGAAGTTTTGAGAAACGAGATTGTTGAAAACGAAAAGGTTCTTTCAATCAAATATTATGACGAGTTCTCGGTTGACCTTTCCGAGAGCATTGAAAACTATACAGTTGACACTCTTCCAAAAGTGAAAAGAGCAGGATACACACTTGTTGGATTTTCACTTTCTGAAAATGGCGAGGCTCTCACAAATCAAACCCTTTCAGAATATTTGGCAGGAGACCAAACCGCATTTACAATTTATGCTCTTTGGCAAAAGAACTTGGTTGACTATTCATCAAGCGCATATGTTGGTGTTTGGTCGGCAAGTGGAGCCATTGATGAAGACCAAGTTGGAATTGTTGTCACTTTCAATGATGACGGAACTTTCACCTATGTTGTGACAAAGAATAGTGAAGAAAATGTTTCATATTATGGCATATTTTCTTTGAGTGGTGATGTTCTTACAATTGAAAGTGTTGAAACAAATGCAGACGCAACATTGATTGCTCCAAGCGAGTTTGAATTTTCACTTTCAGGAGAAAAACTTGCTTGTTCAATCTTTATTGTTGAGCAATATTCAGTTCTGAAATTTAGTGAGGAACTTGATAAAAAATAAACAAAAATGGAGGGATAGATATGCAAAAATTTAAAGCAAAGTCATTTTTAATGCTTTTGATGATGTGTTTTTGTTTCATGCTTGCTTTCTCGTTCAAGGCAAATCTTTCCGCAAGCGCGGAAAGTTCGGGAACGCCATTCGTGATTGAGAAAAACGACATTGAAAGTGTTTCGCTTGGCACAAACCAAAGTTTGCAGGTAATGCCGGGTGAACAAAGAAAATTGTTTGTTGACATTTTCCCAACAATTGCCAAAGACACCGCAGTTAGCATTGCATATCAAATTACAATTGGAGAGGGGGCAACAATTTCGGGCGACACGCTGGTTATAAGCGAAAAAGCAACAATTGGCGAAACGATAGAAGTTGTTGCAATTGTAGACGATGTTGTCAGCGAAAACAGTCTTGTTTTCACCGTTGTTCCAATTTTGGTTGACGAGGTTAAAATCCTTAACACCGAAGAACAAATCAAACAGGGTGAAACACTTCTTCTTCAAACTAAGGTTTTGCCAGAAAATGCAACTGACAAAAACTTGCAATATGAAATTGTTTCTGGAAAGGAGCACGCACAAATAAGCATTTCCGGTCAAATTACTGTTTCAAGCGACCTTGAATCGGGCGACCTTGAAATTGTTGTTCGTGTTTCAAGCATTGCTCAAAGCGATGTATATAAAGAAAAAACTTTCAAACTATATAAACCAATAAATGCAATTGTTCCACCAAATGCATCACTCAAAGAAGTTGAACAAAAATGTTCATATTCTTTCACGGCGAATGTTGAACCTTTCAACGCAACATTTGGTGATGCACCAGTTTCATATTCGGTTAATGTTTCGAAAGACATTGCAACAATTGACCAAAACGGAAAACTAACAATTTCTGCAACTGCTCCAATTGGAACAAAAATTGTTGTTCGAATTGATGCAACCGATGGTGTTTTCTATGAGCAAGAGGTGACAGTTGTCCCTGTTTATGCAACATCGTTCTCGGCAAGCATAAAGTCGCGTCCAACTCACAATGGAAAATATTTGCCGGGTGACACAATTGTGATATCTGGTGAATTTTTGGAACCATTCAACATTACCGAGGCAAACAAAGTTTTCGAAGTTTTGGTTGACAATGAAAACTTGGCATATGTTGAAAACAATGTTGTAAAAATCCGAACAATAAATGAGGTTTCAGGATATTTGCCAAAACTTAAAATTATTGTTCAAACAAATCAAAACGGAACAATTTTAAAACAAGAATTTGAAATTGAAATTTATGTTCCAGTTCTTTCAGTTTCGCTTTCAAAAAACAACAATGAAGATTTGAAAGAAAACACAACCTATGATTTATTAGACCTTTTGTCATATGACATTTTGCCAGCAAACAGTGAAATTAGAAAGGCAACCTTTGAACTTGTTTCAAATGCCTATGCAACAATTTCAAATGGTAAACTTGTTGTGAAAGACAATTTGCCATCGGGCGACGTTACAATTTCAGTGAAAGTGAAAGCCGACGGCAAGGTTTCAAACATTGTTTCGTTCAATGTTTATAAACCAACAAGAACGCTTTCGCTTGTCTCTGATAAAGAAGAATATATAAGCGCAATAAATGATGCTGAACGTGTTGTGCTTTCAACAAAAACAAGTTTGACCGCAAGCAAAAATCAGCCAAAAATCATAGTTGAAAGTGGTGCTGAAAACATTGCCCAAAACTATAAAAATGGTCAAGAAATTGGATATAATTTCCAAATCAAAACCGGACTTGTATATTCAAGTTTTGAAAACCGAATTGTTCTTGTCGCAGAACAAGACGGAGTTGTTTCAAGACTTGTTATCAATATATATATTCCAAATGAAATTATCAATGTTTCAAACACCGGCGTAGACCGCGGAACAATTTGCACCTTTAATATAGATTGTCTTGAAAAGGTTTCAAACAAACAGTTCGAGGTTATAAGCAAAGACAGCGCAATTGAAAGCCTTGACATTGCGTCTTGCAAAGTGAAAATCAAAAACAACATTCCAGCAGGAACTATTCTTCGTGCAACAATCCGCTCGAAAGACAAACTTGCTTCTACTTTTGAAATTTGCTTCACAGTAAACAAACTTTCTTTTGTTGAATCTGAAATTTTATATGCAGATAACAGAAGTGTTAAAGATTCAAACAAATTCAACATTTTGGTTGGCACTGACAGCGAAGGAATTTCAATCTTGTCTTCAACAAAACAACTTATGGTTGGAAGAAGCACAACCTTCATAATTGAATATAAAGGTCAAAAACTTTCTGATTTTGGATTGAACCTTCTTGCAAAAAACACAATTGATAATTATGGTTTCAATTTCTCTGCACAAAATGACAGCATTGATTGCTTGCTTGCAAGCGGTGCATCTGGAAGACTTAACGCAACCTATACAATTGAAATTCAAGACGGAACCGAACGCTATTTGATTGTTGTTAACGGAATCTTGGCGTCATTCAGAGGCATTTCAGGAACTCCACAATACACAAATGGTGCAATTTGGGAAAACGGAACAAAACTTACAATTTCTGCAAATGGTTCAGATTTCGACACAAGCGCAACCTATGGCATTGGAAATTTGAAATTTGCAACAGTTTCAAGTCAAGCAGACATCACACCAGAAGGCGTTTTGACTGTTACATCTTCAACAGTGGACAAATATTTAACGGTTCAACTTTCATGCGACCAAACCTATAACACTGAAACAATCCATTATGAAAAAGATATTGCGGTTGAACTTCGAATGATAACATTGAATAAAAATGCAGATGATGCAGGCACCTCTCAAACAACTTTTGTTGGAATTGACGGAACTGCAAAATCAGTAAGCATTCCAACCAGACCGGGCTATATATTTGATGGATATTATAGCAATAGCACGCAATATTTTGACGGCGCAGGAAACAAGGTTGAAAGTTCATCATTCAATGCAAATCGTGAAATCACAGAACTTACTGCAAATTGGTCTGAAATCAAGTATAATA
>USTJ01000093.1 GCA_900557585.1 uncultured Eubacteriales bacterium | reverse complement strand
ATTTTGATAAAGGAGAAAT
The DNA here is from genome assembly GCA_900557585.1 of uncultured Eubacteriales bacterium. GTDB lineage: Bacteria > Bacillota > Clostridia > Christensenellales > UBA1242 > UMGS2069. Next base: position 4,165 of record USTJ01000093.1, on the reverse strand, counting down.
AATATGTATTGTAAGATTCAAAATGAAATTAACCGGGCACAAGAAATTGGATTGAAATTTGAAACTTTTGATATTGAGAAGAATAAAAAAGTACAATATTTTGTAAAGACAACACTAGAAAATGTGGCTTTGGCGGAAGCCATAATATCAAATATGTCGCAATATAAAAAGGCAAGAGACGTAAATTGTGTAGAGAAACCAAAACAAGAGACAAAATCTGGCTCTACTGCTTATTGGTGCAGTTTATTAAAAGAGATGAAAGACAAAAATATTGGTGAAGTTGAATCTCATAACAAAGAAAATTTGGATGAGAATGGGCATGTTAAAAAATTCTCGTATGAAAATTTAATTGAAAATGTAGTCCATTCTATCGACCGAGAAAACAGAACACATCAAGGTGTTGCGGATGGATATAATTCTGTAAAAGATAAAATAATTCAAGAGGCTAAAAATGTTTCCGAATTGATAAACATTTTATCAAATGAAGATGATGGGTTTAAATTTGCTTGGAAGATAAGACATCTCAAAGGTAGGCGACCATATTCTTTTTCATCAAAGTTTTGTCATTATATGGCATTATATTTACTTGACGGAATGCAACAAGATTTTTATCCTATCTATGATTATGTTGTTTCTGGTGTAGTTAAAGAGTATATTAAATTGAAATTAGGATATCAAATGGTGGATGGTAAAGAACTGTTTGTTAAAAATTTGGATATAGATTGTGAAGATGATACTACCTATAATCCAGACGAAGATGTGTATTTGAAATATAGAAATGTAATTGACAATATAATAAGCAGAAACAAATTAACAAAAAATGGACAAGATATTAGTCGTAATGGTTTTGACTGTTTGATTTGGTTGACAGGAAAATAAAAAAAACACCACTCTAAAAAGGGTGGCGTTTTTTGTTTCTGTTTTGGTTTGTGTGTTGTTTTTAATTTAGATATGGTGCAAAATAAAAAAATCACATGGTAACAAACACAAAATGTTTTGTCATGACTTGACATGAAAGATAAATGAATTTATACTTACAATATATTATTATATAAAGGTGGGGAAACATGGCAAAAGATAAAGAAATGACAACTGCAAAAATCATGCCAAACAACTTGGAGGCAGAACAAAGCGTTTTGTGTTCTGCAATGATAGACCAAGAAGCCGCTGTGAACATTTTGGCGCGTCTTAACGAAAAAGACTTTTATTCTGAGGCACACCAAGAAATTTTCAAGGCGATGCTTGCTCTTTATGCACAAAACAAGCCAGTTGATTTTGTCATGCTTTCAGACTATTTGCAAACCAAAGACAAACTTCGTGCAATTGGTGGCGTTTCATATTTAACCAGCCTTACAAATGTTTTGCCATCTGCTGCATACTATTCGTCATATGTTGACATTGTGAAAAAGAACTCAACATTAAGACAAATCATTTTGGCAGCAAACAAAATCACCGAAAAAGCATATTCTTCTGAAAGTGATGATGCTCTTGGTTTTGCCGAAAAAGCGATTTTTGAAATTGCAGAAAAAGGACAAACAACCGCGCTTGAAAGCCTTGCTGCATCGCTCACCGACGTTATGGAAAATTTTGAAGAAATCCACAAAGACGGCGGAAAAGTTCGAGGGGTTCCAACAGGGTTCTATCAACTTGACCGAATCACAAACGGACTTCAAAAATCTGACCTTATTCTTTTGGCTGCTCGTCCTTCTGTTGGTAAAACTTCGCTTGCAATGAACATTGTTTCAAATGCTGCTCTTGAAGCGGGCGCAAAATGTGCCGTGTTCTCTCTTGAAATGAGCAAGCAACAACTTGCACAAAGAATGCTTTGCTCGGTTGCAAATGTAGACATGACAAAAGCGCTTCATGGCGAACTTACCGAGGCGGATTGGACAAAACTTTGGAAAGCGCACAAACGCCTTTCAAACTGCAAAATCTATGCCGATGACAACTCACTTAACACACCAAACCAAATTCTTTCAAAGTGTAGAAAACTTAAACGTGAAAAGGGTCTTGACCTTATCATGATTGACTATTTGCAACTTATGACTGCCGATTCAAAATCAGACAACCGTCAAACCGAAGTTTCAGAAATTTCACGTAAAATGAAAATTTTGGCAAAGGAAATCAACGTTCCAGTTATCCTTTTGTCACAACTTTCTCGTGCGGTTGAACAACGTCAGGGCAAAATGCCAATGCTTTCAGACCTTCGTGAATCTGGTGCGATTGAGCAAGACGCCGACATTGTAATGTTCATTCACCGCCCAGACCAAGAAAACCCAGCAAACGCACCAGCGGGTGAACCACAAGAAAAACCAAAAGACTATACTGTTCAACTTGTCATTGCAAAACACCGTAATGGTGAACTTGCAACCATTCCACTTGCTTGGGTTGGAAGCCGTGTAAGTTTTGCAAACCTTGCAAGTGATGCAAACCAAAAATCAATTGAAGATGCCTATGATAAGATGCATGAAAGCCAAGCCCCAACGGGCGAAATTGTTGAAGTGAAAGAAAATATTGATGATTTAACAGACATTTTTTAAAGCATTTTATCAGGAGAAAATATATATGGAAATTAAAAAAGCAGAGCCTATTGAGGCAACTAACTTCATTGAAAATGAAATTAACAAAGACATTTTAGCGGGAAAGATTCATGGAGGAATCCAAACCCGTCATCCACCAGAGCCAAGTGGATATTTGCACATTGGACATGTTCGTAACATTGTTCTTAACTATGGAACCGCTCTCAAATATGGCGGAATTTGCAATCTTCGTTATGACGACACAAACCCAATCAAAGAAAAACAAGAGTTTGTTGACGCACTTCAAGAAGATGTGCTTTGGCTTGGATATAAGTGGAACGCAATCCACTATGCAACTGAATATTTTCAGCAAAACTATGAAATTGCTGTGAAACTTATCAAAGAGGGAAAGGCATATGTTTGTGACCTTTCACCAGAAGAACTTTCTGCAACTCGTGGAACTCTTACTGAACCGGGAAAGGAAAGTCCATACAGAAACCGTTCTGTAGAAGAGAACCTTCAGCTTTTTGAAGAGATGAAAGAAGGCAAATATGCAGACGGAGAGAAAGTGCTTCGTGCAAAGATTGATATGGCATCACCGAATATCAATATGCGTGATCCCGTTATCTACCGTGTGGCACATATGTCTCACCAGAATACCGGTGACAAATGGTGCATTTACCCTATGTACGATTTCGCGCATCCCATCGAGGATGCTATTGAAGGCGTGACCCATTCCATCTGTACGCTGGAATTTGAGGATCACAGACCGCTCTATGACTGGGTTGTAAAAGAATTGGAATACCCACAGCCGCCGAAGCAGATTGAGTTTGCAAAATTATATCTTACCAATGTGGTAACCGGTAAGCGTTACATTAAGAAGCTGGTAGAGGAGCATATTGTAGATGGATGGGATGACCCGCGTCTGGTATCCATTGCCGCTTTGAGAAGAAGAGGCTTTACACCGGAGTCTATTAAAATGTTTGTAGAGCTGTGCGGCGTTTCCAAGGCAAACAGTTCGGTAGATTATGCAATGTTAGAATATTGTATCCGTGAGGATTTGAAATTAAAACGTTCCCGCGTGATGGCAGTATTAGATACAATTAAGGTTATTATTGACAATTATCCGGAAGATCAGATAGAATACTTTGATGTGGTCAATAATATGGAAAATGAAGCTCTAGGCAGCCGTAAGGTTCCGTTTGCAAGAGAACTTTACATTGACAGAGAAGATTTCATGGAAGAACCGCCGAGAAAATATTTCCGTATGTTCCCGGGTAACGAAGTGCGTCTGATGCATGCATATTTTGTGAAATGCAACAGCTTTGTAAAAGACGAGAACGGAAAAGTGACAGAGATTCACTGTACCTATGACCCGGAATCCAGAGGCGGAAACAGCCCGGATGGAAGAAAGGTAAAAGGAACCATTCACTGGGTAGCAGCACCAACCGCAGTGAAAGCAGAAGTAAGATTATACGAGAATATTGTGGACGAAGAGTTGGGCGTATATAACGAAGACGGAAGCCTGAACTTAAATCCGAATTCTCTTACCGTATTAAAAGAGTGCTATGTAGAGCCAGGTCTTGCAGACGCAAAAGGATATGACAGCTTCCAGTTTGTACGACAGGGATATTTCTGTGTAGACG
>USTJ01000092.1 GCA_900557585.1 uncultured Eubacteriales bacterium | reverse complement strand
CAGAAAAGCTAAAAAATAAAATCAATGATGAACAATTAAAGATCAGAGCGATTAGTGATGAAAAAATAACAGTAAAACTAACAAACAATTATGCATTTCAAAAAATATTTAAAAATACTAAAATTGTAAAAGGATTTCTAATGGCATTGCTGGATTTAAAAGAATATGAAATCAAAAAAATTGAAAAGACAAATCCTGAACTTTTTGCCGGAAGCACACAAGCAAACCCTTTCCTTGCACGCGTTGACAACTTTATCTATTTTGGTGAAGAACCAAAGAAATATCCCGTTTCTTTCACAAGAGCAAGAGCAAACGCAATCAGTGACTTTGTGAAAACTGTCGGCAAAGATAATTTGCTCGACTTGATGCAAAAAGAAGAACTTGACACTGCAATTACAAACGCCGACCTTGAACGATATTTCAAAAAATATGGCATTTCGGTTTACAATCCATATCTGAATCTTGAAACGCAAAAAGAACTTGACGAAGCCCAAAATAACGACCTTTAAAATTTGACTTTGCCCCATGAATATGGTATAATATTTTCATAAAAGGAGAACAAATAAATGGCTGAATACGAAGGAAAATATGTGAGCGAAGCAAACCACAAAAAAATGAAAAACATTTTTATTGGAATTGGAATTGCGCTTATTGTTGTTGGTGCACTTTTGATTCTTGGTGGCGTTTTGCTTATTGTTAAAGGTGCCGGTCTTATTGGAACCGACATGGACGATCCAGATTGGTTCAACAAATCATCATCTGGTGGCGGATACTTGACCGGTGGCGTGTTTATGGTTGGCATTGCCCTTGCTTTTATTTCATGCGCCATTGCACTTATTGTGAAAGCACACACTCGTGAACTTGCATCTTTCGCAGTTTCATCGGTTGCACCAGTTGCAAAAGACACAATTGGCTATGCCAATAAAGAAATTTTACCAGAAGTTGGAACAACACTTGGCTCGGTTGCTGGAACAGTTGTAAACTCTTTCAACAAAACAAAAAACAGCTCAAATGTTTGCAAAGAATGTGGAAAAGAAAACAAGAAATCAAGCAAATTCTGCGCATATTGCGGAGCAAGCCTTGCAAAAGATCAAAAAATGCATTGCACAAAATGCGGGGCTGAAATTGAAAACGACGCATCGTTCTGCCCTTCTTGTGGAAACAAGATTGAAAAATAACAACAAAAACAAAAGACTTGGAAAATTCCAAGTCTTTTTTATTGCACAAATCATTTTTACACCAATTATAAATAAAAAATTTTTATATAACCTAAATATAATTGGTCTTAAAAAACGAATATGTCATGTCAAACCACAACAAAGAGAAATATCAAATAATAACTTTACAAAAAAAGACATTGGTCTAGTATTTTTGAAACAAGTTTAAAGAAAAAAAGAGAACTATACTTTTTTGTATGGTTCTCTTTTTGCTAGTTTCAAAACCTCTTGACTTTCAGAATCCTTTTTAATTATTCTCTTCGTTTGTTTCAGAGTCTTGCTTTTTAACATCTTCATTCATGACTGCATCACCAGCAACTGCTAGTTTTTGTTTTTTGTCCTTTTTTATATCTTTAAGTTTATAAATAAATTGAATTGCTAGCCACAAAAGAAAGCAAACAATCATGAAAACTGCATAAATAATAAGTTGAATTGCTGGATAGAAAGTGCCATATCCAATTTTGAATGAGACAAACAATTTGCCAATACCATCACCAAGAAGTTTCACTGCTTTTGATGCATCAAACATGAACAAATAGTTCGCCTTCCAAAAACTATTTCCAGTTTTTAAAGCAATTGCATTGAATGTTGTTCCAAGAGCCCATGCACAAACAAAATATATTGTGAAACCTAGCAAACAGTCTTTGAGTGCTGTTTTATCAAGTCGTGGGAATATGCCAAACAAAAGTGCAAGAATTGGAATTACCAAAACATTTGTATGCTCCAAAATAAAGTGCATATTATAAAGATAGAACAAACCTTCACCATCAAGATCTGGACTTGCAACCGCAAACAAAACGCCAATAACATTGATTATAACTGTAAAGTTGAAAAGGTGCTTGTTTTTTGTTATGAGAGAAAGCAAAATAAAGAACGAACCAAGATTGCAAAGTTGGAAAGGCAAACGTTCAATATTGATTGATATTGCTGAAAACATTTGCAAATATTGCATTATAAGCGACAATGACAAAACAAACAATAAAACCATTTTTGTTTCTTGATTTTGACGCCTAAAAATATAATATAATGCAACAATTTCACCAGCCAAGAAAATCATCCAACCAAAATGAACAATTCCATATGCTTCAAAAATTAAATTTGTGTGTCCAAACAAATGTTGCATTACATAGATTGGCACAACCGACAAAATCATACATGGCAAAACTATAAAGAAATAGAGATATTCTTTTTTGTTTTTAAAATCAAAAACATGTTTTTCTTGAATCGCCAAAATTACAGGGATAACAAGCTGCAAACAAAGCAACATGCCAAACCAAATTCCGCGGAAAGTTGGATTGATAAGAAATTGTTTAAAGCCTTCCGAAATGACAGGAATTGAATTAAGCCCTCTTCCAGATGTTGATGTAAAGTCTGCGATATAGTCTTTAAAAAAGCAAATTTGAAAAATTGTCAAAAGTGTTCCAAAATATATTGAAATGTTACGCATTGTTCTGTTTTTATAGAACACTGCAATTGGTAAACTTACAAAAGCCACCATTGAAAACCAACGGACAATTGAATAACCATATCTTGCTGGCATGTTTACCAAATCTTCTTTCGAATAGCAAAGAGCAAAAGCATCAGGCAAAAGCACAGACACAAGCATAAGGCAAACAAATACAATTGAACTAATTTTCAGAATTTTATTTATAATATTGTTAAATTTATCATTTTCTTTGAAAAAGCAAAACTTTAAAACACAATAGGTTGCAATTAAAACAGCCATTACGATTGGTAAAATTAAATAAAACATTTTTTCTCCTTATTTATTTAAAACACTTTCGCGAATTTGTTTCCGAATTTCATATGCTTGTGGTGCACATAAGTCGATTGTTTTATACTTTGTGAAGCAAAGCGATGAAAAATAAAACAGCAATCCACAAATAGGTAAAAGTGGCAAAAGATATACAAATGGAATTGGAATAAGTTTAAATAACGGAACAAGAATCATGATTTCACCCGGATCCATTGTATATGAATGGTTGTGCGGGCCAACAATCGCAAAGTTGTTCATTACATAGTTTGCAACAAAGCAAACCCCAAAATATGCCAAAATGCAAAGACAAACCCAAGGAATATATTCTTTTCTTGGTTTAAACCAACGAGCCGCAATCATTAAAAGCGGAACTAAAACCACAAGCAAGTGGTCAAGCCAAAAGTTCAAAGTTACAACCGAATACCACATTGAGTTTTCAACATCTGAAACATATGCAACAAAAGTTGAAAGCGCACAAGGCATTGAGAAATAAAAAAGATATTGTCTTGCAAGTTCGTTTTTCTTTATAAGGCAAAGCGGAAGCAAAATGAAATTGAAATTACAAACCTGAAACATTTGAACAAAGAAGTTTTTAATATCAAATTCTTTGCCATAGTGAGTTAAATGCAAAAACATAATGCCAAGCATGCAAACAATAACTGCTGAGTATATCATTATGCACTGTCCTTTATAGGATATGTGCGAGATTATCAGCATTAAAATCACAACAACAATTATAGATGCAAGCACCATCAATATATGTGCGGTGCCACCAATGGTCATCATATGTACTTTATCCTTTTTTCTTTTGCTAGACCGATTATATCATAAAAAAAACAGTACAGTCAAAACATTGGTGTAATTTACAATAATAAATAAAAATCGACATAAAAAAACAGAGGCATAAACCTCTGTTTGAAATTTTAATAGTTTTCTTTTCTAACCTCGAAATAACTTTGTGGATGTGCACAAACAGGGCAAACCTCTGGTGCTTTTGTTCCAACAACAATGTGCCCACAATTTCTGCATTCCCAAACAGAAACAGAAGATTTTTCAAACACCTTTTTTGTTTCAACATTGTTTAAAAGTGCGCGATATCTTTCTTCGTGCGTTTTTTCAATTGCTCCAACAGCGCGGAATTTGTATGCAAGTTCTTTAAAGCCCTCTTCTTCTGCAACCTTTGCAAAGTTTTCATACATATCTGTCCATTCAAAGTTTTCACCAGCAGCAGCGGCTTCAAGATTTTC
>USTJ01000091.1 GCA_900557585.1 uncultured Eubacteriales bacterium | reverse complement strand
TGACGAAGCACAAGACTATACGATTATGCAATATAAAGTTTTGGCAAATCTTTTCAGAAATGCAAAGGTTACAATTCTTGGCGACCTTAACCAAAACATTACACCATTTGCAAACTATCAAAATTATGACACAATTGTAAACGTTCTTAAAGAGAATAGACAGGGTGTTCGAACAGATATGAACTATCTTACAAAAACATATCGCTCAACATACGAAATCAATATGTTTGCAAAACACATTATTGGCGACACAAACATGTACAATCAAATCGACCGCCATGGTGATGAGGTAAGCATTATCAAAGACCTTCCAGATGAAAACCGTAGCAAAGTTTTCACCGACGCATTGGAACTTAAAAAATATTATAACACAATCGCCATTATCACAAAAACACAAGCCGAAGCAAACAAACTTAAAGCAATGCTTGAAGGCAACAAAAAATCAAATAATTTTAAAGTTGTTACAGGCAAAGATAAAGTGTTCAGTTCAGACAAAATTATGATTATTCCATCATATCTTGCAAAGGGTCTTGAATTTGATGTTGCTCTTGTTTATAACGCAAACAACAATAATTATCCAGCCGAACACAAGAAACTTTTATATGTCGTTTGCACCCGTGCAATGCACAAACTTAATATTTATTATAAAGATGAACTTACAAAACTTATAAAATAAAAAACGCAAAATGTATAGTCAAATATTGAAAATTTCGTACTATTTCATGTTTTTAATATAATTTTTGCAGTTTTTTTGATATATTTTTCGATATTTATATTTATCAAAACACAAAACATAAACCAAAAAATCAACCAAATCAATCCTAAAAATACTCACTAAAAATCAGAACCAAACAAAAAACCACAAACAAAATTCGTCAATCGTTTGACTTAAATTTCTTTTTGATATAAATTATTTCGCGCAAAGGAAAAGAAAAAATGAACAGTAAAAATTATTATCAAGATGACAACAGCACATATAGCCAGAAGCTGATCAGAGGAAAAGTTACAGCAACCGAAGGAGTTCACAACTTTGACAACATGAAACTTTCCTATGGTTCGATTGGAGCAAACCGAATTGATGTTCTTCGCGCTCTTCAAAAAGAAAACAAATTCAGAATAATTTGGTATGTTGTGTTTGGTGTTCTTGCAACAGTTTGTTTGGGTCTTGATTTCAGAAATTGGCAAGCATGGTTCAACGTTGCCGACCTTATAATTTTGATGATAAACATTGACCTTGTGTCACGCGGTAAAATTGTCGGAATTTATATTGGACTGATTGAATGCTTCATGTATATTTACATCTGTTATGTTACAGGTCTTTATGGCGAAATTATAAAAATGTGCGCACTGAACATTCCGCTCAACATTTTCTCAATCATCAGTTGGACAAAAAGTTTGAAAGAACAAAAGAAGAAAAAATATTCAGACGCGAAAGAAGAAAGTTCTGTTGTGATAAAAAAACTCAAAGCAAAAAGTTACATTTGGATTGCTCTTGGTTCAGTTGTGCTTTATGTTGGTTTCTATTTCGGACTTAAAGCAATTGGTTCAAACGCTCTGATTTTCAGCACAGCAGTTTTGACACTTACTGTGTTTGCAAAAATCTTGTCGGGACTTCGATACAAAGAAAATTATCTTTTCTCGCTTGCCGCAGGAATCCTTTCAACACTCATGTGGATTGAAGTTATTGTTACAAGTGCAAAGTCGGGAAGTTTCGACTATTCAATTTTGCTTATGGTTTTAAACAGCCTTGCAATTGTGACAAACGACATTCAAGGATATTCAATCTGGAAAGCAATGTACAGAAAAATTGCCGTGAACGGAGGAGAGGTTTTTGCAATGCGAAAGATGAACATCAAAAAAATTGTAAAACTTCGCCACCAATATCAAAAACTTGTTTGGAACGAAAAAGTGGACACAGAAAAAAATTCATAATAACACAAACGACACAAAAAAACACCAACCAATCGGCTGGTGTTTTTTTATTTATATATATTTTTTTTAATATTCTTGGTGTTTAAATCAACGCATTATTCAACCATGTTTTTAGCAAATATATTCAACCGCTTCTTTTGCAGAGCAACCATAAAATTTTGAAACATTTTCAAAAACGTTTTCAAGATCACCAATGAAATAGGTGAACAATGTTGGCTTTTCAATCAAAAGTTGAACAATGTGTTCAAATGCAAAACCTTGCTTTCGAAGAAAATTCACAGTGTTCAAAACATTTTTCGAACTGCACTTTGTAAGGCTTTTGCATTTATTTATCAAGAACATGCATTCGTCACGGTCAAGATAAAGCGAAAGGAAAGAGGAAAGAAGTGTGTATTGTTTTTTTGTAAGTTGATATTTCTCACGCAAAACATCATATGACGGACAAGAGAAATTTTCACGCAACTTTTCTTTCAAAAATCTTTCAACATCTTTAACGTCTGGGAAAACGATATCTGTCCACTTTGGCAAAGTGTCTTTCAAGTCGACATAATATTTGCAAATTTTTTGCAAGTCGTCATCTGTAACGATATAGCAGATTTTAAGCACATCAGATGAAACATTATATTTTTTGAAAAACTCTTCATCTGACAGAAGCAAATCTTGATGAGTATAGACGTGTTTGGATTGCATAAACAAGAATCTTGAAACCAAAGTTTTTGTGTTTATTTTGCAAAGTTCTTCAAAATCACTTTCAAGTCCAAGGATTCGAGCAAGCACAAATTTGAGAGGAATGCTGAACTCTTGGCAAATGCAAACATCTGGATGAAATTTTAAAAACTCCATATTGATTGCAAACTTTTTGAAACCGTGAAGTTTTGTTTTTGGATTGTCAAAAAATAAAATGTTCGGGCAACGTCTTATAAACAAAAGTGCTTCTTTTTCATTTGAGTCAAGGGCATTTTGAATCATTTCCAATTTTTCTTTGAACGCAGAAGGAGACAAAAACAAAAATTGTGGGCAACGAGGAATCATCTCTTTCAAATCGCGTTTCACGAAATATTTTGAATAATAGAACATGAAAAGGTCTTTCAGTTGTTCTGGCGAATTAAAAACTAATTCAGGACAAGTTTTGAAAATTATGTTCGACTCTTTGTTTGAAAATGAAAAATCATAGAACATAATTTTTTCAAGCGACTTAATATGGTCTTTTGAAACAAACAAAAGTTCTGGGCAAACTCGAAGCAAGCGTCTTATGCCTTCTCCAAACTCATCAAACACATCTGAAAGCATTTTTGTTTGATTTACAATTTTAGCCTTGCTGATGAAAAGCAAATCTGGACAAAGCATGATTTTGTCAAGAGCCTCAATTTTTGAAACAGCAAAAACAGTTGAAAGCAAGTTGATTTTATATTCAAGCAATTTGTGATTTAAAACAAGAACGAAAGGAAATTTCAAAACAAAATATTTCATTTGCCTTGATGAAACGGCAAAGCATTTTTCAAACTCTTTCAAGTTGTCTTCAATTGCAGATGCCGAATAGTCACAAAGAGCAGGGCATTTATAAAACAATTCAAAAACATCAAAAATGCCAAACCCAAATATTTTTTGAAGTTGGTCACACAAAATTGAAACCTTTTCAAAGTTCATTTCAGGTTTTTTCAAAATTGTTGTTTTCAAAAACTCGAACTCAAATCTGTCCACTTGTCATTTGTCCCTTTAAAATTATTCACAAACAATTTTATTATAAAATCAAACCCAATGTCAATTGACTTTGCTAATTTTTAAAATTTTTACAAAATAATAAAAATTGTTTTCCAGCAGCCCGCCTAATCGCTCTGATTTTTCTCAACCGCTCGTCATCTTGGAGCGCCGAACCGCACGGAAAATTCAACAAAACACATGGGCAAGTGAAAGATGTTTTTCGGACATGTAACCCGTCCATGTGTCAAGCGATGAAAAATCCAACACATGTGTGCGTGGAGCGGATTTTATATGAGTGAATAAACTGACAAGTAGAGGGCATGAAGAAAAGACATATGCATTAGTTCGATAGTTCATAGGTGTCTTTCACATTTGAATGCGAGTGATTACCTTATCTGCCATGATGGTTATGGAAAGAGTTAGCATGTGAGTCTATCATACGCATGAATGCAGACATGCAAAAATGCATGATTTACACTTCATGGGTGCGTGGGATGAATAAAGTCTCGCAGATAATTGCATGTATGCGCGCATGTGTAGCGTGAATATATGCGTGTGCTGGTTGTGTGCGCCGTGCTGGCGTATGTGTGGACGACCATTCGTGTGAGCGTGTAGGCACATAGCGTAGGTACAT
>USTJ01000090.1 GCA_900557585.1 uncultured Eubacteriales bacterium | reverse complement strand
ACGATTATTATGACGAGAGAGACTGGTATCAAGAGTATTTAAAGGCAAAAAAATAAGATGAATAATAAAAAATTATATCGTGATTTAAAAGATTATATGTTTAACAACTATTTTGAAAAGTTGGGATTTGTCCGTTCAGGGGAAATTAGCGAAAAAATGGAAAAAAGAATAACTGGTTATTCTGAAAGGTTTGTTAATGACTTGGGCGATGGCGTATTTGATGTTGTTGATTTATTTGGATACACCGATTCAGGATTATTTAAATTACAAATTGCGTATGGATTGTTTGTCCCAGAAGCGGATTCAGAGAATTTTAGCAAAGATGAAGTTAAATATGATTCAACAAATTTAAAAATGAAAGGTCAAACTGGTATAAAGGTTAAACATATAAATGACGAATATAAGGGTGCTTATATTATAAACGATGACAACATAGATGGTATTGTTGCTGATATTGACCAAATTTTGCAAACACAAGTCATCCCATTTTATCAAGGTATCAAAAACAGAGAAGATATAATCAAATATATGGAATCGCATGGTCTGATAAATGTTACATTGGCTTATATTTATGGGGCTTCCGGAAAAACTGATAAGGCTGCTCAAATTTTTGGAGGAATACTTAAAGAGGCAGTTGATGAATTTTTGGGTGGAGATATTTATGCGAAGAATGTGGTTCCATATTACATCCAAAAAATGATAAGTCTCGGTCTACCAGTGGATAAAGAACTAATGGACAAATTTGTCCCTGAATGCAAAAAGTTTTTGGAAAGCCGTTCATTGTCTATGAACAGTATCAAAAAGATTGATGAGCCTTTATACGATTGCTTAACGAGAGAATATTAAACATAGGAAAGAAATAAATGTTCAAATTTGAAGAATACCCACAAATTTAAAAAGCACATGAAACTTATGAAAAAATGTCTAATGGTTCATATAAAGCTGAACAGAAATATAATAAGATTGATTTTTATGGAGCAAATAAAAGATGTTAGTGATTAAATTTAAATTTGATGAATATCCAGAAATTAAAGCAAAACACGAAGTGTTTGCAAAATTGGAAAAAGATGCTTATTCAGCTGAAATTGAATATGAGGAAAGTGGAGATGAAGCACTTTCTGAAAAGTGGAGTGATTTGCTTGATAAGCTTGAAAAGTTTAATAACTCTGAATATGCTTTTGCAATTTTCAATACATTTGCAAAACAAAATCCAAAACTATTAGTTATGGGTGGAAAAAGAACTGTTTGGAAAGATGTTTTTGGCTTTGATTTTGAAGCTTTATCTGATGATGAAAAATCAGAATTGATACCTATTTGTGAAGGTGGTGGGGCTTATAGGCTTACAAAGGAACATTATGAAGAAGTTGAAATTGATAATGTCACTTTGAAAGAAAGAAAAACCAAAAGACGCCTTAGCGATGAAGATTTATGTAAATAACACATTAGAAATAAAGAGAAAAATAATGTTTAAATTTGATGAATATCCAGAAATTAAAAAAGCACATGAAGTTAGTGTAAAATTGGATAAAAAGTTTTATAGGAAAGAGTTTGAACTTGAAAAAGTTGGTGAAAGTGAAGAGATAAAATCAGAAATGTATAAGATTATTGAAGAAACAAGAAATTATACAGAGAACGAGTATGCAAAAATTATTTTTGACCAATTTGATCCAATTAAACCGGTATTAAAAGTTAAAAAAACGGGAGAGAAAATTGATTGGGATGCAATTTTTGAGAACAAAAAGTTCGAAGAATTGTCTCCAAGACAAAGAAAATCCCTCTACTTATTGGTAGAGGGTGGTTATCCATATTTGCTACCAAGCGAGTATTACAACCAAAAAGGAAATAAAGAGAAAAGTAATGTTTAAATTTGATGAATATCCAGAAATAAAAAAGGCTCATAAAACAAGCGAGAAGTTTGATGCTTTAACATATAAAAAAGAGTTTGCTTACGAAAAAAGCGATAAAAATGAGGATAGAAAAAAATGGGCTACCTCAATAAAAAATGAAAAAGATTTTAATAAGAAAGTTTATGCCAGCGTGATTTTTGATGTTTTTTCAAAAATTAAACCAGTGCTGAAAATAGTTAGAACAGGCGAGATGGTTGGATGGGACAGTTGTTATGGCGAAACTTTTGAAGAACTAGATGAAAGACAAAGAAAAACTCTTTATATGATGGTTGAACTTGAAAGACCATATCGCTTGCCAGATGAATATTATGACGAGAGAGACTGGTACGAAGAAAGTAAAAATCTCAAAGCGGTGCAAAAGAAATGAAAATTGATAAAAACTTAAACTTGCATCATTTCAAAGATGTTTTGAATGACACATTATTGAAGCCTGCTGGCTTTTCTCGCTCGGGAGAAAAGTTTCTGGGGGTTGAAAAATCAATTTTAATATATGATGAAGCCTTTTTCAGAGAGATGAACGACGGTTTGGTTGATGTTGTAACATGCATGTGTTACAAAGACCGTGGTGAATTTTTCATGCAGGTTGGATATATTGTTTTTGTTCCAGAAGTGGCTTCTGAAAATTTGAAAGATGATGTACAGTTCAATCCAAATGAATGTTTAAATTTGCCGGGCGTTGCAATTGATACAAGGTCAGTTTCAGGCAAAAAGATGAGAACTTATAATCTTTCAAAAGAACCAGAAAAAAGTATAAAAGAGGTTTCAACTGCTCTTTCAAAGATAGTTTTGCCAGAGTTTGACAGGCTTACAAGTCGCGAAAAACTTGTCAAATATCTTGAAAAGCATAAAAATCAAGAATACACGCTTTGCAAATTGTATTATGTTACAGGACAACTTGAAAAGGCTTCAAAAATTCTGAATAAAGAGTTGAAAGGATATGTAAAAAAGTTCGGCACTGGTGCCTTGTGGGCGAGAAACAGTGTTCCTCATATTATATTTGAAATGCAAAAAATGGGGATAAAACCAGATATTGGTTTGCTGAAAAAATATAAGAAATATTGCGAAAAATCTTTTAAAGATGCATCATATACAGTAAAAGAATTGCAAAAACGTTTGCCAGATGTGTACAATGTATATCTTTTTGCAGAAAAAGAAATCAAAGAAAGTAAAAATCTCAAAGCGGCGCAAAAGAAATGAAAGTTGTTTGTTTGAAATTTGATAAATTTCCAGTGCTAGAAAGCATGCATGACAAATTTGCTTTGCTTGAAAAAGAGGTATATACTTTGGTGTTCAATATGAAAAAACTTTGGACAATGCGTTGCTTGAAAAATCAAAAGTGCTCACAAATAAACTTGATGCATTTTGTGAGCATGAATATTCAAAAGCGGTTTTTGATGTTTTCTCTAAAATTGCACCAAAAATTTTAAAAATGGACGGAGAACATTATAATTAGAGCCAAGTTTTTGGCTCTGATTATTTTGCGCTATTCGGCCAACAAAAAAGCGATTTGGTTTCGTTGATAGAAGGTGGTGGGGCATATCGCCTTTCTGCTGAATATTACGAAGAAATCGAGATTGACAATGTGTCTTTTAAAAACCACAAAACCAACCGCAAAATGAAGGATAGCGACCTGTTTTAATGTTGGCGGATATTGACTTTTCTTTTTTGTGTGATATAATTTTATCAGAGAGGAAAAGTTAAATGGAATTTAAAATTACACGCATTGAAGATTTGCGTTTTCATGATTATATGAACGAGATAACTCGCTATGAGCAAGTTTTAAGAAAGCGCCCAGACCTTGCATGCAAAAAACGTATTCAAGACGAAATAAACGAGCAAAGACAAATGCTTGAAAAATATTCGCTCGATGCCGACGAATGCGAAGATATTGATGCTTTGTGGGAAAGTTTCGAAGAGTTTGAAAGCGAAAAAATTGATGAATATTATAATGAAATGACATCATATTTCAAAACTCTTTATGCAATTTTCGAAAACCAAACCGCAAGAGAAACAAGACGACTTGATTTTGACAGATATCCAAAAATCAAAGAGATGAATTGGGCTGTGAATGTGATGAAACATTGCAAAGGCAATTCATATCAAAATCTTGTTGATTCTGGCTCAAAGTTTGTTCAGCCACCAGTTGAGTTTCCTGGAATTTTGGAAAGAACAACCGCTTCGGAAGTTCTGAATCTTGAATATCAAGACATGATAGATTTCTGCCAGGCTGTGCGCACTGCATGGAATGACCGTTTAAACGAAGAACAAGCAGAGTTCCGCCGTGCTCATTCAGCAGAAACTGAAGAAGAAAGTGCAAAATAAATAGTGCCACAAAGGTGGCAAATGCAGACATAGTTTAGTGGTAAAATAAGTGCTTCCCAAGCACCTGTCGAGGGTTCGATTCACTCTGTCTGC
>USTJ01000089.1 GCA_900557585.1 uncultured Eubacteriales bacterium | reverse complement strand
TGCTATAGCCATAAGCAGCTCTGTTACGGTGATCTTGATGACCTGTCTTACATGGAACATTGTGTACTTTGATGAGTGAGTTGCGAGGAGGGCAACAATGATGCCGATAAAATCCATAAGGTAACAAAGCATAGCAAAAACCTTGTTGTCTGAAATATCCTTAGGATCAAATTCAGCAGTATGATCATAAGGATCATAAGCAGGAACAAATGCCTGCTGAGGCGGTACTGCATTCTGCTGAGGCGGTACTGCATTCTGCTGAGGGGGTACTGCACCAAACTGTGTTCCGCATGATGTGCAGAAAATTGAACTGTCGTCAAGCTGTGCATGACAATTTGGACAAGTTTTCATATTTTTTCTCCTTATGTTCCATAAAGAGATGAAATTTCAAATAAAAAATCCCATCGTTTCCGACGGGATAAAAAATCATGTTAAATTTGTTCCCATCGAATCAGCCATTAGCACCTTACTTTTGCAGGTTGCTGTGTGGTCATCGGGGCTGTCCCTTGCACACTCTTTATGGATAAATATAATTTTAAACACAATGCATTTTTTGTCAAGCATAATTTTGAAAATTTATTTTGCAAAGAGGCGAGGAGTTGAAAATAACAGACTTCGTGAAAAACGTTTACAAAATAAAAATTGATTTCAATTTTGTAATAAAATGTAGGTTTTTTAAAGAAAATAATATTGATTTTGCATTTTTTATAAAACACGAAAAAAAAGAAAGCAAAATTTGCTTTCTTTAGATTTTTCTATTTTGGAAAGTTAGGTTGTTTTTTAAGTTCTTCATATTTGTCAAAAATGTCGTTATATGCGCTCATTTTTTGTTTCACCAAATCAAACTCCCATGGTTTAACACGATGGAACCAATTTCCTTTCTTTCGAACATTGCAGAAGTGGTGAACAACAATTTCTGGATAATATTTGTCTTTGCTGTTAAAAATCATTGGAAGCATTTTCTTTTTTGAAACGCTTCTGTTGAGAGCATCTTGATCCATATAGAGCATCTTTTTATAACGGCAAAGATTTCTTGCTTTTTCAAACATTTTTGTTTCGCGAATCATTTTCATGTTCAAAAGAAGAACGCCAGCGTTGAAATAGGTTTTGATAATTTTCCAACGTGATGGGCTTGCCCAGTTGAATGCATCTTTAACGCATGCAATTTCAAAGTCTTCAATGTCTTGGTCAAATAAAAGTGAAAGGTCGCGGTTTATCATTGTGTCGGTGTCAAGATAAATAAGTTTGTCTGGAATGCCATCAATTTCATCGGCAAAAAGACGAAGCATTGAATATGGTGTGAAATGGCTTTTAAGGTTCACACTGTCAATCATTTGTTCTCTGAAAAGTTGTCCAACATCAAAAAGTGTAACCTTGCTTTCTTTGTTCACTTCTTTCAAAAGTCCTTCAACAAACTTTACTTGCTTATCTGAAATTGGTTGAAACTTTGGGTCAATGTCGGTGAGATCCATTGTGAAAAGATACATTGAAATTGGGTCTTTTGTGTGTTTCAAAATTGTAAGGGTTGAAAGTGTCCAACCGGTGAAAACATATTTGTTTCCACAATATAAAATGTTAATCATATTTGATTGCTCCTTTATTGTTTTTTACAGAAAATTTCTTTAATGAAATCTTTTTGTTTTGCAAATTCTTCTGCCTCGTAGTTGTTTTGTTCAAAAGGTGTCATTTCGCTGAGATATTTGCCGGTTTTTTCATCAAATGAAAGCGATGAAAGTGGAATGCCTTTAAGCAGGATTTTGCTTGGCTTTGAAATGAAATGTCTCATTGGATAGAAAAGTCTTGTTTTAAGTTCGCCGTTTTTGTCTATAAGTGCAAGGGCAACGATATAGTGCCCTGAACTTTCTCCGCCAACTTCGTTGAGTTTTTCAATGTAAACATTCAAAAGGTCTCGGTCTGAAAGTTCTTTTCCTTTGAATCTTCGAACAAGCACGCCAGGTTGGTCTTCTTTTTTGAATTTGTCAATGACAAGTCCGCTATCATTTGCAATCACTGGAAGTTCAGAAATTTTGTGATAGGCAAGGGCTTTGATAATTGCGTTTTCGGTTTCGTCTTTGCCGTTTTCATCAACTTTGGTGTCAATTTTAATTTCTGCAAGATTTGTTGTGAAAAGCCCAAGTTCTTTGCATGCTTCAGAATATATTGAAATTTTGCCTTGATTGGTTGAAGCAATAAGAATTTTTTGTTTTTTGTTTAAAACCTTGCAATTTTCAACTGTCCAAATTTCTGCAATTGGTTCACAAAGTGTAACTTTGCTTTCATTGAGTCTTGATTCATAAATGTCAAGTGCTTTTTCTGGCTCTGCAAAAACATGAACACAATTTGGATTTTCTTTTTGACGTTTTAAAATTCTGTCTAAAACCACTTTTTTGCTGTCAATAAAATTTACAACAACAAATTTTGGTTTTTCGTTTTTCAAAAGATTATAGATGTCTTCTCTTTCAGAATGTCTTGCATTGGTTGCATCAACAATGGTCTGATTGTTTTCTTGAACGGCTTTCAACACTTGCTTGTGAAATTCTGCAAACACAACAGAGTTGTCGTTTGAGGAATAGGTTTTTTGAATAATCCCAGCAGTCGCAAGGTCTTGGCGAACTTGGTCAAGTTCAACAACTTTTGCATCTTTTAAAACTGTTTTTGCAAATGTGCTTTTCCCAGAACCTGGAAGCCCACGCAAAAGATATACTGTTTTCATTTGTTTCTCCTTGGTTTCATTATATCAAAAGTAAAAATAAAAAGCCATCAAATGATGACTTTTCTTTTGCATTTTTTGTTTTATTTTTATTCTTCTTCTTTAATTTCGGTTTCAACTTCTTTTGGAGAAATTTGTTTCATGTGTCTTTTGATTTTCTTTGTTTCTTTGATAAGGAAATACCAACAAATAATCATAATTTGAATTGGAATTGCAATAATGAAGATAAGCCAAAACTTTTCAATTTTAACAGTAAGATAAACTGCCAAAAATCCCGACCAAAGAACAATTGTTGCAAAAATTCCGCTCACCCATTTTGGGCTCCAAATTGTTGTCAGAACAAGGTTGGCAATTGCGCTTACAGGAATTGCATAGATAAATGCGAGATATGCGCTGTTTTTTATTGTTGTGAAAGACAAAATCACAAACACAATGCAGGCAACAAGCCAAGCAAGCCCGTCTGCCAAGCAATTGATGAGGAAGTGCTTGTTTTTGAATGCTCTTTTAAGTGAGAATGGGATTTTTTTCTTGTTTTCTTTTTTGGTTATAAGTTCGTCTACCGAAACGTTATAAATTGTTGCAAGTTGCTTTAAAACATATGCGTCTGGAACCGCTTCGCCACGCTCCCATTTTGAAACGGCTTTGTCTGAATAGTTCAATTTTTTTGCAATGTCAAGTTGGGTAAGACCACTTTCGCGTCTTTCCCGCACAAGATTTTCTGCAACAATTTTTTTAAATTCAAATTCTTCCATGCCAATATGATAACATATATTTTATATGTTTTCAACTATTTTCTGTGAATTTTTATCGGAAATAAGGTCGAATTCTACTGTGAGTAGAGTGCAATAATGGCAACTCTACTGCACAAAAACAACTAGTATAGTTTTAAAGTGTGCGAGTAGGTTTATTTTTTTGTGGCAAAAACATATAATTTGGCTGTAAAAACAAAAAATGCAAAAAATAAGGAGACACAAAAAATGAAAATTGCAATCTCGGCAGAAAGCACAATCGACATGCCAAAAGAACTTCTTGAAAAATATGACATTCACACAGTTGCATTCACCATTTTGCTTGGTGACAAACTTGCACTTGACGGAGAAATTACTCCAACTGAAATTTTTGACTTTGTTGGAAAAACAAAAATTTTGCCAAAAACAAGCGCTGTAAATGAAGAACAATATAAAGAACATTTCGCAAATCTTAAAAAGGATTATGATGCAGTTTTGCATTTCAGTTTGAGCAGTGAAATGAGCAGTGCATATTCAAACGCAGTAAAGGCAAGTGAACACTTTGAGAACATTCATGTTTTCGACACAAGATCACTTTCAACAGGAATTGCACTTCAAGCAATCTATGCAAAAAAACTTGTTGACCAAGGTCTTGAATTTAACAAAATCATTGAAAAGATGAACGAAATCATTCCACACACCCAAGCAAGTTTCGTTTTGAAAAAACTTGATTATCTTTATAAAGGTGGAAGATGCTCTTCTTTGGCATATTTCGGAGCCAACCTTCTTGGCCTTAAACCACAAATTATTGTTAAAGATGGTTCAATGAAATCACACCATAAATATCGTGGAACAATGCAAAAAGTTGTTGCTGATTATTGCCGTGACACTTTG
>USTJ01000088.1 GCA_900557585.1 uncultured Eubacteriales bacterium | reverse complement strand
CCCTCCAAATAATCTTGTTTATTTTTAATTAGTATTTTTTCAGCCATGTTTAGCAAATCATTTTTATTGTTTTTTCTTGGTTTATCAATACATTTATAAAGCAAGGCATCAAGAAGCATTCCAATTCGGTTTTGTCTGATTTGTGGAAATGTCTTCATGATCACATTTCCGTCGATATCAAGGTCTTTCAAAGTGAAAGGTGTGTTCTCTTTTTCCATCTTTTCATATACGATTTTAAGGTGAGTTGTTCCAAAAGATAAGCACTGTTTATTATATTTATCAAAATTGATTGCTTTTTTAAGTTTCAAAATAAGTTCGATATCTTGATAGTTTTTTGCAACAAAGTGACGAATATTTTTCGCACTTTCGAGCCCAAACTTATTGAAATCTAGCCCCAAAACCACTCTTTTTACTCTTTCTACGATTTTTTTAGAGAATCCGAGACCTTCTTCGCCAAGGTTATTTTCAATGATGATTGGTGCAAAATCTGAACTTCCATTAAAATTTCCAAACTCTACCATTGCTTTTGCTTTTCCAACATCATGCAAAAGTGCAGAAAGTCTGACTTCTGGGTCACAAACTGCAAAAACATTCATGACATGTTCGAAAAGTGGTTTTCCACGATCTTCAACGATTGGAGTTTCACGGATAAGTTCAAGTGCTGGCAAAATATATTTAAGTGCGCCCATATTTGCAAGAGTCATCACTCCGCGAGCATGTGCATATTTCACATCGGCTAAGTTTGGATATGCAGTGTCAGCAAGAACAATTCTTGAAAACTCTTCACGGATTCTTGTTTTTGAAAGCAATTTGATTTTTGAAACATTTTTCACTGCTGACGAATATGTTTTTTTGTCAATTTCAAAACCAAGTTGGCTTGCAAAACGAACCATTCGAAGGATTCTTTCAGCATCATCATTAAACACAACATCTGGGTCTGTTGTTGTTCTTATAAGTTTATCTGAAATGTCTGAAAAGCCATCAAGTGGGTCTACAAGTTCTTCTTCCAAAATGTCATAGTAAATAGCGTTACAACGAAAATCACGACGAAGAGCATCTTCTTCAAGACTTTTAATGAACTCAACATTGTTTGGAATGTGAACCCCAGCAAACTCATATTTTTCTTTACGGAAAGTTGCGTGTTCAAGCCTAATGTTTTTTTGAATTTCAAGAACACCAATTTCTTTGTTCATATATTCAGTTTTAAACTCGGTTTTTTCGAGCATTTTTACAATCTTTTCTGGAAGGGCACTGCTACAAATGTCAATGTCAAGATTATATTCGTCTGGAACGCCAAGAAGTTTGTTTCTTATATAGCCACCAACGATATATAACTTTTCTTTGTTCTTCTTGAAAATTTCAGCAAGTTCAACCAGTTCGTTTGGTACAGAAAAATTCATATCTTTCTCCTTTAACAATAGGATATCACATTTTTAAAATTTGACAAACTCTTTTTTCGTAAATATTAAATTTTTAGTTTATTTTGAAATGTATAATTGTGGCAGGTTATGCAAAAACTAAAAACAAAGGAAAAAATAGGCGTGAAAAAGACTTTTAAACATATTTTCATATTGACAGCAACATTTTTACTCTTTGGCGGTTTAACGGCGGTTTTTTGCTCTTGTTCAAACAAAAATATTCCAAAAACCATAAATGTTTATATGACCGAGACCAAACAAACCCAAAAATTGGGCTTTGACGACTATATCTCTGGCGTTGTTGAAGCCGAAATTGGAGAAGATGCCCCCAAGGAGGCAATAAAAGCCCAAGCGGTTTTGGCAAGAACATTCGCTTTGAACTTTATGAAAAACAATAAGTCTAAATATGAAGACGCCGACATTTCAAACGATATCACAGAAGCGCAAGCATATAAAAAATCCACCTCTTCAAAAATTGAAAAGGCGGTGAAAGAAACAAAAGATATTGTGTTAAAATGTAATAAAGAGTATATAAACCCATTATTTTTTGCAAATAGCGGTGGCGTGACAGCAACAGTAAGCGAGGGGCTTGGATTATCAGACGAGACCTATAACTACATAAAAAGTGTAAAGAGTCCCGAAACTGAAAACAACTCAAACTCATACTCTTGGAATTGCACACTTTCCAAAAATCAGATTTTAAATGCAACAAGAAATATGGGGGTGAACCTTGCAAATGTTTCAACTTTCAAGAAGGGAGAAACAGGGGAGAGTGGAAGATGCAAAACCTTTATTATTGGTGGAAAAGAGGTTGATGCAAACACATTTCGCATTCAAGTCGGCTCGACAATTTTGAAGTCTACACTTATTGATAATATTTCAGTTTCGTCTTCTTCGGTTACAATTTCCGGAAAAGGCTATGGCCATGGTGTTGGTCTTTCACAAGAGGGAGCAATTGTGCTTGCAAAAGAGGGAAAAAATTATAAGGAAATTTTGGATTTTTACTTTGAAAATATTTCAATTGAAAAGGCATAAGAAAAGGACCGTGAGCATATACTTTTTAACATCACGGTTAAATACTTGACACTTTTCCACAAAAGATGACAAAAGTTTTTAACGCCAAAACGCCATATTTTATATGGCTTTTTTTGAGTTATTAACTTATTAACACTCCCTACTACTAGTACTGCTATTAAATATTTTCTTATCTACATTCAACCAAGAAGGGCAAAAAAAGTTTGTTTTTTGACATTTTTTGGCATGAAAAGAAAACTGTTTCACTTTTAGACATGAAAACAAAGGCTATAAGGAATATTAAATTGTCTATGTTGGATAAAAAGCACAGTTAAATGAAACTATACTTTTGCGAATTGGCTGTTATAGAGGTTTGCATAGAAACCTTTTTTAGCAAGTAACTCTTCATGGGTTCCTTGCTCGATGATATTTCCTTTGTTCATCACCAAAATGATATCAGCATTGGTGATTGTTGAAAGGCGGTGCGCAACAATGAAGGAAGTTCTTCCTTGCATGATTGTGTTGAATGCTTTTTGAATGTTTTGCTCGGTTCGAGTGTCAATGTTTGATGTTGCCTCGTCCAAAATGAGCATTGGAGGTTTCAAGAGCATGATTCTTGCAATGCAAAGCAACTGTTTTTCTCCGGCAGAGAGGTTGCTTCCACCATCGGTTACAACGGTGTCATATTTTTGTGGCATTTTTTCGATAAAGTCATGAATGCCCGCAAGTTTTGCTGCTTCTTGAATGTCTTCAAGAGGAATGTTTGGGTTGCCATAGGCAATGTTTTCGCGAATGGTTGCATTGAAAAGCCAGGTTTCTTGAAGAACCATTCCATATTTGCTTCGAAGCGAACTTCGGGTTATTTCTTTAATATTGCTTCCGCTCACCGAAATGCTTCCGTTGTTCACATCATAAAAGCGCATCAAAAGGTTGATAATTGTAGACTTTCCACATCCGGTTGGGCCAACAATTGCAACCTTCATTCCTTGCTTAACTTCAAGGTTAAGGTTTTGAATAAGTTTAACTTTTGGAAGATAACTGAAATCTACGTTTTTGATTGAAATTTCGCCGTTGCAGTCAAGAAGGTCTGGAAGGTCTTCGTCGCTTGTTTCGTTTGGCTCGTCAAGAACATTGAAAACACGACCAGCAGCCGCAAAGGCAGATTGAATGTCTGAAATGTTTCCGCTGATTTCGTTGAAAGGTTTTCCGAAACTGTTTGCATAGGAAAGGAAACTTGAAATTACGGCAACCGACATTCTGCCTTGAATAGCCTGCAAGGCTCCAAACAAACCAACAACACCATAAACAATGCCGTTTATAAATCTTGTTGTTGGGCCCGAAAGGTTGCTGTAAAATTGAGACTTTTCACCAATAGAATAATAGTTTTGGTTGATTTTTAAGAAGTTTTCAACACTTTCTTCTTCGTGGTTGAAGGCTTTAACAACTCTTTCACCTGAAATATATTCTTCAAGATATCCCGAAAGGTCGCCTTGTGTTTGAACTTCGAGTTTGAAATATTTTTTAGACTTTTTAACAATATAAAGGGTGATAAGCAAACTCATTGGAGTGAGCACAATAACGATAAGCGCAAGTTTAACATTGAGTGCGAGCATTGCAACAATGGTTCCAACAAGAGAGCCAATGCCTGAAATCAAGGCTGCGAAACTTTCCAAAAATCCATCAGTCATCACGTCTATATCATTAACCATTCTTGAAAGCAGGTCGCCATGAGAGGTTGTGTCTATATATGAAAGTGGGAGAGAGTTGATTTTTTTGAAAAGCAAATCACGAATTTTATAGGTTGCTTTATAGTTATATGAGTTTATTGTAAGTGAACCTAAAACATTAAACAGTGCCGCAATGAAAACAGTTCCAATCATTGCGAAAGAATAAACGGTGATCATATGGAAGTCAACGTTT
>USTJ01000087.1 GCA_900557585.1 uncultured Eubacteriales bacterium | reverse complement strand
CATATGCCATGAAAGACTTTTTCATTTCGTTTTCAATTTCAACAGGAATGATTGTTGTGTTATCAACAATTTGTTCATATTCACTGCTATAATCATGTTTTTTTGCCATTTTATTCTCCTTTGCTCTGTTTTTCTTTCCATTCTGACAGACGTTTTAATGTTCTTTCAATCTTCTTGTCTCTCACGGCTTCAACTTTGTCTTCTCCAAAGAAATATTCAAGTTGTTCAACCATGTTTAAAACATCTGCAATTTCTTCTATCATGTCTTCTTCCTTATAGTCAGAGCGTTTACGGTGACTCTTGCAAATTTCTTTTGTAAGTTCACTCATTTCCTCAATTGCCATCATGGCCTGAGCGTCATAGCCCCAACTGTCAAGAAAGTTTTTATAATGATTTTTATATTCTTGTTTCATATTTCACCCTAGATGTCAATATCGGTTACAAGACTTGCATTTTCTTCAATGAACTGACGTCTTAAAACTGGATCTTCACCCATCAAAAGTGCGAACACTTGTTCTGCCTCGACAGCGTCTTTCATTTTGATTTGAACAAGAGAACGATTTGCTGGGTTCATTGTTGTGTCCCAAAGTTGTTCTTTATCCATTTCTCCAAGACCTTTATATCGTTGAACATCACAACGAGATTCGCCACCAAAGTCGGCAACTGCTTTTTCCTTTTCTTCATCGGTATAACAGTAAATATCTTGTTTTCCACGAGAAACTTTATAAAGTGGAGGCATTGCAGAATAAACGTGTCCTTCTTCAAGCAGTGGACGCATAAAACGATAGAAGAATGTCAAAAGCAAAATTCGAATGTGTGCACCATCGACATCGGCATCGGTCATACAAATGATTTTATCATAACGAAGTTTTGAAATGTCGAAATCATCACCAATTCCAGCACCAAAAGCGGTTGCCATTGCTTTGATTTCGTTGTTTTCCAAAATACGATTTAGTCTTGCTTTTTCAACGTTCAAAATCTTTCCACGAAGAGGCAAAATTGCTTGGAAACGGCGGTCTCTTCCTTGTTTTGCTGTTCCACCCGCAGAGTCACCCTCTACAATATAGATTTCGCAAAGTTTTGGGTCTCTTTCCGAGCAGTCTGCAAGTTTTCCTGGAAGTGAGTTTGTTTCAAGAACGCCTTTTCTTCTTGTGTTTTCACGAGCAAGACGAGCTGCCTCTCTTGCACGTTGTGCTGTTACACTTTTCAAGATAAGTTCTTTTGCTTCACGAGGATTTTCTTCAAAATATTCACCAAGTTTTTCACAAACAACTTTTGAAACTGCGGTTTGCATGAAACTGTTTCCGAGTTTTGTTTTTGTTTGACCTTCAAATTGTGGGTCTTCAAGTTTAACAGAAACAACCGCCGTCAAACCTTCACGAACATCATCACCTGAAAGTTTTTCGCTTTCTTTCAAAACATTGAGTTTATGACCATAGTCGTTGATAACTTTTGTGAGTGCTTTTTTAAACCCTTCAAGGTGTGTTCCACCTTCTTGTGTGTTGATGTTGTTTGCATAGGCATGAATAACCTCGTTATAACTGTCATTATATTGCAAACAAATTTCAATTTCCCCACCCTTGATTGAATCTTCAATATAAATTGGTTTTGGGAAAACTGTTTCTTTGCTGATGTTCATTTGGTCAACAAATTCAACAATTCCACCTTCATAGTGCATGATTTCTTGCTTGTCAACTCGGTGGTCGGTTGCAATGATTTTGATTCCTTTGTTCAAAAATGCAAGTTCACGAAGACGTGATTTGATAATGTCAAAATCAAATGTTGTTGTTTCGAAAATTTCACTGTCTGGCATGAAAGTTACTTTTGTTCCAGTTTTGTCAGACTTTCCAATAATTGCAAGGTCTCTTTGTGGGATTCCACGATTATACACTTGTTTATAGTGGTTTCCGTTTTGGAAAACTTCAACTTCAAGCCATTCTGAAAGCGCGTTAACGCAAGACAAACCAACCCCGTGAAGTCCACCAGAAATTTTATATCCTCCGCCACCAAACTTTCCACCAGCGTGGAGTTTTGTCAAAACAATTTCAACCGCACTTTTACCCTCTTTTGGGTGGATTCCAGTTGGGATTCCACGTCCGTTATCTGTAACAGAGCATGAACCATCTTTATTGATTTCAACATCAATTTGGTTGCAATAGCCTGCAAGTGCTTCATCAATAGAGTTGTCAACAATTTCGGTTACAAGGTGGTGAAGTCCTCTTTCATCGGTTGAACCAATATACATTCCTGGTCTTTTTCTTACAGGTTCAAGACCTTCAAGAACTTGAATTTGCTCTTGACCATATTCATGTTCAACTTTTTCGTTTATATCGTCCATATTTAGCCCCTTTAAAAAATTTTATAGCATGTCTTTTGCTATCACCAATTATACCAAAAAAATGGTGCCCCATGCAAGCGTTTTTTAAACTTATATATAATATTATTATATATATTTATAAAATAAGGACAAAATTGGCACTTTTAAGCACAAAATAAACCCCATGCAAAGAACTTTATGTGAAAATATAAAACAAAGCGTGAGAGCATGAAATATATTTTTGAAAAAAAGCCAATTTTCGACCCAATTTTAAAAATTGACAAATCAAAAATATGAAACAATATTTTTGTTTCAGCCCTAAAAAAGCGCAAAAAGAAAAAGTGCCTTATTTTGACACTTTTTTTCTTGCAACATTCCCCTCTTTAATGCGGATTGTTTCAAAATTAGAAACAGGTTTAAACTTGAACTGTGTTCCTGTGATGATTGTTTGATATTTACTCATTTTTTCATAGAGTCTGCGTTGTCTTGTTGTGTCAAGTTCACTGAACACATCATCAAGAACCAAAACTGGCTCTTCTCCAAGTTCTTTTTCAAAAATTTCAAGTTCGGCAAACTTTAAAGCAAGAACAATGCTTCTTTGTTGACCCTGGCTTGCAAAATTTCGTGCATCTTTGCCGTTTAGTCCAAAATAAATATCATCACGGTGTGGGCCAACCGAAGTATAGCCAAGTTCAATGTCTCTGTCTAAATTGAATTTCAAAGACTTCAAAAGTTCGGCTTTAATTTCCTCAGCAGTTGTTCCCTTTGCCCCAACATATTCAATTTCAAGGTCATCTTTACTTGAAGAAATAAATTTCAAAGCCTCTTTTGCAGGAGTTTTCAATTTTTCAATAAACGATTTACGCGTTTTTATAATCAGTGACGCAATTTGAGCAAGTTGCTCGTCCCACACACCAATTTGAGCAAGCAAAAGCGCGCGCTCTCTTTCGGTTTTCAAAAGTTTGTTTCTTTGAAGCAAAACTTTGTTATATCGCTGAATCAAATTATAATATGAGCCCGAAAGTTCGCTTATGTCGGTGTCCATAAAGTCTCGGCGTTTATCTGGCGAAGCAGACACAATTTTAAGGTCGTCGGGAGAAAAATATACCACAACCAAGTTTCCAAAAACTTCACTCATTTTTGAAACTGGATTTGAATTTATGAAAAATTTCTTTTCACCTTTGGTGTTAAGCGTATATAAAAGGTTCATTTGACCAAACTTACGGTCTAGCAAAATTTCAACTTTTGCCTCGGAAGAACCGTCTTTGATAAGTTCGCTCATGTTGCTTGTTCTTGGGCTTTTTGTTGTTGCCGAAACAACAATGCTTTCAACCAAATTGGTTTTGCCTTGTCCGTTTGCACCCGACACCAAAGTTATCTGCATTGGAAAATCAGTTACAATGGTATGATGACCAAGTAAAATATCATCCGAACTGGACGGTCTGTGAACGATATATTGATGAAGGTATCACGGGAACACAGGCAAAAAAACGCCCTGCCTTTTTGAAAATGATTGAAGATGCCAAGCAAGGTAAATTTGATTTAATTGTTACCAGAGAGGTATGCCGTTTTGCACGAAATGTTGTGGATAACCTTGTTGTTACAAGAGAGTTAAAAGGCATAGGCGTTGAGGTGTTTTTTATCGACGATAATATTTGGACAATGGACGGAGATGGAGAACTGCGGCTATCTCTTATGGCAACATTGGCACAGGAAGAAAGTCGCAAGACTTCCGAGCGTGTAAAAGCAGGTCAGAAAATCAGCCGTGATAATGGTGTTCTCTATGGAAACGGTAATATTTTTGGTTATGACCGTGTTGGAGATACCTATGTTATCAATGAGGAACAGGCAGAAACGGTCAGAATGATATATGATTTGTATCTGCAAGGTTATGGCTCGATGAAAATCGCAAAGATTTTGACGGAGCGAAAAAGGAAAACAGCTTCTGGACTTATAAAGTGGAGCGTTTCAAATATTATGAGAGCGATTAAAAATGCCACTTACACAGGAACAAAGTGTTACAACAAATCCAGAAGCAAT
>USTJ01000086.1 GCA_900557585.1 uncultured Eubacteriales bacterium | reverse complement strand
TTGAAAATGTGAACTGCTTCTATGGCAAAGGAATCAGCCTTGGACACACAAACGCGCTGAAACGAATCAAAGGCATTATAGATGCAAAGCAATACACTTTAATCAACAAAAAAGCACTTTCGCAAGCACTGAAAAACAAACCAATATCCGCGCAAAAACACATTCGAAAATGTTTTGTTGTTTCTGACTGCAACCACAAGCAAATAAAACAAAAAATTCTTTCTACACCAAACTATTTCAAGGGTGAAAAAACCATTGTAAAATTTATAAGCGAAAAAACTTTAAGAAAAAAACATTATTCGCTTTCTCATCAAGGAAAAGTTGTTGCAACAAGCAATGACAGCAGATTTTTGGCAGAACTGAAAATGCAAAGCAATCCCGAGTTCACTGCAAAAATTTTGCTTGCATATTGTTTTGCGCTTGAAAAAATTTCAAATGCAAAAGTTTTCAAGGCGTTCACGCCATTGCAAATTCCCGTTTCTTGGCTTTCTGAAAAAGGCACAAAAGAAACCATTCGCGAATTTTGCTGACAAAAAAAACACCACAAAATGGTGTTTTTTTATTTATAGTTATTCTGTAACCATGAAAGTGATTTGCAAATTTTCTGGTTCAATTTCTTTGTTTGTATTTCTATCTATAAGTTCATAGTTTCTTTCATCAAAATCAGGAGAAAGCACCAAAACATATTCCCCCGCCGAAATGATGCCCGAAACTTCTTCAAGTCCTTCGCCGTTTTTGCGATATAGAGTTGCAGTTGTTTGAACATTGATTTCTGAACAATCAATAACTCCGTTATAATAAAGATTTTCGGCAAACCGCTTGCCATCTGGAACATTGAACAACACTTCAACCATTACTTTTGCTCGCAAAATTTCATATTCAAGAGTGAAAACTGCAAGATAATCTGAATCTTCAAAAGCATAGTTGTTTGCAATTTCGGTTGTTTTTGGTGAAACACAAATCGAATAGAAACCTGCCATAATGTTTTTTGTTTGCCCAGCCGTCAACAGTGAAAAGATTTTCATCAAAATTTTCAATTTCAAGAGTTGGCGCAGTGCCGTTATAGGTGAAAGATGTGCTTTTCAAAGTTGGGCGTGCAACTTTCTTTTTCAAAATTTCAAAAGAAATTGGAATTGATTTTTTGTTCTCTCCCTCAAAAACAAAGTTGTTTGCATGCTCGGCTTTAAATCCAACTTCGGCATTATATGTTCCAACAGAAGTGGTGTCTTCTGGCGAAATTTGCATGAATGCAGAAATGAAATTTTCAAGATTTGGAACAATTTTTTCGCCCGAATATTCATATTTCCCGTCGCCAACAAGGCTGACTGCTGGCAAAGTTTTTGGCAAAATTTCATATTCAACCTGAGCAACAGAACGGTTGCCGGTGAAAATATAGTTATCATTTATAATTGTTAAAACTGCATTGTGCTTTCCTGCATTTGATGCAGTGTTATTTGTTGTCAAATAGAATGCACTTTGTGGATTTTTTTCAAAAACAAGAGTGTGCGAAATCAAATTATATTCACTGTCATAGTCCAAATTAAATGTTTTTGCACTTTTAACTTTTGGAACCGCAATTGCTTTTTTGTTGATTTTCCAAACAAACTCGATTGATGCAGTTTTGTCTGTTGCAGTGTTCCAAACGTGACCATAGCGAAGGTTGATTTTTGTTGTATAGGTTCCTGCATTTGTTGCACTTGTAACCGAAGAAGAACTTTCTTCAACAATCATTGAAGAAGCGTCAAACCCTGGTTGGCTTTCAAGATAGGCTTTAATGTCTACACGGTTTTGGTCATATTCGGTTTCAAAAGGAGCAAAGGTTGGTTTTTCAACTTCTTTTTCATAAACACGAACAATAAGTTGAGTTTTATAGTCTGCTTTTGTGCTTGAAAAATATATCACATAATCTCCAACAACAAGTCTTTTGTTGTTTACACTTGATGCATCAAATTCAAAGTTATTGGTTTTTTGCTTTTTGTTTTTGGTGTTCACTCTGAGCACTTTGAAATCTTGTTTAGACAAATTTAAAACTGTTCCATATTCAACCAAAATGCAATCTGAAAACTCGTCAAAAGTTGCCTCAGAGCCGATATATGAAACATCAAGTGATGCAAAAGTTCCGGTTTCACACGCCGAAAAAACAAACAACGAGCAAAGAAAAACCGAAAACATAAGAATTATTTTTGATATCTTTTTCATTTTTTCACTCCAATTATAGTATATCAAAATTATATAAAATATAATTTGCGCCGTCAAACTTTTTGGGGCTTGTTTTTTAAATGATAAAAATATGCAAAATAAAAAGCGAAGAAAATTCTTCGCTTATTTTTAGCCTTGCAAACCTTTTGCTTGACGAACCATGTCTTCAACAACAATGTCGAAAATTTCACCAAGTGAACGACAATATTCCAAAACTTTCCATGGTTCATTTGTGTGGAAATGAATTTTGATAAGTTCTTTATCTCCAACAGCAAGCAAACAATCTCCATCAAAGTTTTTTGTGAAATATTCACGAATTTTGTCTTCATCAAGGTCTTTGCCTTCGATTAAAAGTTGGGTATCATAACGATATTCAATTTCTTCATCTTCGTTCATATTGTTTCTCCTTTTACGTTTTCATTATACTCCACTCTTTTTTGTCATTGCAAACAATTTAACATTTTAAGTGAAATATTTTTCATTTAAAAAAAACAATACTAAACAAAGAAAATAAAAGCACCGAACAACCGGTGCTTTTATTTTTATTCTTTTTTCACATTTGAAACAAGTTTGATTTTTCTTTTTGTTTCAAGCAACTTTTCATCGTTTAAATTCAAAATATTTTGTATTGTTCTTTCTTGGTTAAAGTTTAAAGAAATTTTTGCAATTCCAATATCTCGACAAATTTCGTTTTGATCGTTGTTTTTTGAAGACACAAATGAATAGTCGCCTGTAACATCTTCAAACAAATAGTTTTGAACAACACAACCAGCCTCACTAAGCGACCAGTCAATTCCAAGATAGAAATTCTCTGGCAAAATGCAAAGTTGAACTTGTCTTCCCAAAATCAACTTATATTGTTCAGTTGTAAGTTCGCCATATTCATTATATTCCGGTTTAAAGTTCTCAGTGCAAAATCCTCGTAAATCCCAAAATATTGCATTTGGAGCAAGTTCTCGGAACAGTTGTTCGTTTTCGTCAAAAATTACCCCATCCCATGTGTTTGAAATTCCAAATGCATATTCTTCAACATATATTGCAACAATAAGCAAACAGTTGCTACAATTAATATAACTTGCATTTGGACCTTCAGGGTTCAGTTCAACAATATAAATTTGGACAGGTAAGTGCGATATGTTTAAACGTTCAACCAAAGTATAATCTTGAAATGATGAAGCGTTGTACTCTGAAATTATAACAAATCCATCAATAGACTCAAGCGTATAATTATTGTTATATCGCTTAATATCTTCTGAAACTTCATTAACAAGAGGCCTTCCCGTTTCTTCCCAGCCTATATAACATGGGCTGTTACTTGATCCCCCACCACTTGGCGGATTTTGATCTTCCCACTTTGCATAGAATTTGCAATTTGTTGTGAAAACCGAATCAAGCGAGAGTTTTGCTCCAACAAAAGATGTGTTTTGATACCATCCAGAAAACATATATCCCGACTTTGTTGGATATGGGAAAACAAAGCCCGAATCGCGCAACGAAACATTATAATATGCTGTTGCACTTGTTGTGTTACAAGTTCCACCATTTGCATCAAAAGTCAGTGTCAACTGTGTCGCATAAGTCTTGCTTGCAGTTGTGTTTGCCGGAACACTTGTAACAACCGCTCCGGTTTCAACATTGTAAAGAGTTGAGCCGGTTGTAATTGAAAGTGCACTTTTATTGTTATATGGTGTTTTTAGCGTCTTTAATTTGCCAGTAGAACCAAAATCAAGCATATAGTTGTACGTTTCAGCATTTGTCATATCAAAACTACTTAGGTTCAAACTTGTTAATCCACTGCAATATTGAAACATATAAATCATGTTTGTTACGTTTGATGTGTTAAAATTGCTTAAATTAAGGCTTGTTAAACTTGAACAATTCCAGAACATACGACTCATATTCGTCACTTTTGATGTGTCAAAACTCTCTAAATTAAGACTTGTTAAACTTGAACAATATTCAAACATATAACCAATATTTGTAACCTTTGACGTGTCAAAACTGCTTAAATCAAGGCTTGTTAAACTCGAACATTTCCAGAACATATCATACATAGTTGTAACATTTGCCGTGTTAAATGTGCTAAGGTCAAGACTTGTTAAACTTGTACAGTTAAAAAACATCGTTCTCATAGTTGTAACATTGCCTGTTTTAAACTGAGAAAAATCAACAGCCTTTAAATTTGACATTCCCGAAAACAAACTCGACGAATCTGCTGGAGCCATAATA
>USTJ01000085.1 GCA_900557585.1 uncultured Eubacteriales bacterium | reverse complement strand
TGTTCGCCGCTACAATTTAACAGTTCATTCCATATAAACCAAAACAATTGGGAAACGATGTTTTGTATTTTGAAAACTGTCTTCCCGACTATAATTTTCCATTTTCAATTTTCAACTTTCAATTTAAAAAGCTTACTCTCTCCCTAATAAGACTATCTGCACGAACATAAAAGGCTGAAAGAACAACTATGCTCTTTCAGCCTTTGATTATAATTTTATTCTGTTTTATCGGATTGCCGAATTATTTGAGTGCGGCAATTGCGGCTTCGATAAGAGCAATCTGCTCTCTTTCCTTTGCGGCCTGTCCCTTAACCTTTTCAATTACAGCCTCGGGAGCTTTTGCAACAAAGCCCTGATTGTTAAGCTTGCCCTCGCTCTGTGCAAGACGCTTTTTAACCTGTTCAAGCTCTTTGTTGAGTCTTGCAAGCTCCTTTTCTCTGTCAACAAGCTCGTCCATAGGAATGTAAATCTTTGCGTCTGCCGTTACAATGTTTACGGCACCCTCAATTTCAAAGCTTTCTGCAACTTCAACCTCACTTGCTGATGCAAGCTTCTGAATGAACTGTGTGCCGTCTCTGAATGTATCGGCAAACTTTGTTGCAACATAAACCTTTGCTTTTCTTGACGGCGGAACATTCATCTCTGCACGGCGGTTACGGATTGCACGGATTGCATCCATAATTTTTTTCATTTCATCCGATGCCTCGGGATAATCAAGCTCTGCGTTGTATTCGGGGTACTTTGCGAGCATTACTGTTTCGCCCTCGTGAGGAATTGTCTGCCAGATTTCTTCTGTGATGTACGGCATAAACGGATGGAGAAGTCTGAGAATTTGATCAAGCACATAAAGAAGTACCTGTCTTGCATTCTGAGCGTCCTCACCGTCACTTGAAAGTCTTGTCTTAACAAGCTCAATGTACCAGTCGCAGTAGCAGTCCCAGATGAATTCATAAATCTTCTGAACAGCAATGCCGAGTTCAAACTTCTCAAGATTTTCGTTTACTTCTTTTGCAACTGTGTTGAGAGTTGAAACAATCCACTTGTCCTCTGTTGTGAGAGTTTTCGGAAGTTCATTCTTAACATCATGGTCGTCAATGTTCATGTGAACATAACGGGATGCGTTCCAGAGCTTGTTTGCAAAGTTAGCGCAAGCCTCAACACGCTTGTCGGAATAACGCATATCGTTACCGGGTGTGTTGCCTGTTGCAAGGAAGAAACGGAGTGCGTCTGCACCGTATTTATCAATAACTTCAAGCGGATCAATACCGTTACCGAGAGATTTTGACATCTTGATGCCGTTTTCATCTCTTACAATACCGTGCATAAATACGGTCTTGAACGGAGCAGAACCCATATTTTCACAAGCCGAGAAAATCATTCTTGCAACCCAGAAGAAGATGATATCATAACCTGTTACAAGAGTGCTTGTGGGATAGAAATATTCAAGTTCGGGTGTTTTTTCTGGCCAGCCAAGAGTTGAAAATGGCCAAAGCGCAGAAGAAAACCATGTGTCAAGAACGTCGCTGTCTTGGGTGAAATGAGTGTGTCCGCACTTTTCACATTTTGTTGGCATTTGTTTTGATGCAACAACATTTTTGCAATTGTCACAATAGTAAATTGGAATTCTGTGACCTGTCCAAATTTGACGCGAAATGCACCAGTCTTGAATGTTTTCAAGCCAGTGGAAATAGGTCTTTTCAAAGCGTTTTGGATGAATTTTGAGAACACCATCTTTAACAACCTTAATCGCAGGTTTAACAAGTTCTCTCATTTTTACAAACCATTGTTCTGTGAGCATTGGTTCAATTGGAGTTTTGCAACGTTCGCAAAGACCAACATTGTGAGTGTAATCCTCAACCTTTTCCAAAAGTCCAAGATTTTGAAGGTCGGCTTCAACTTGTTTTCTTGCTTCTGCAATTGGAAGACCAGCATATTTGCCAGCCTTTTCATTGAGTTTTCCTTCTTTGTCGATAACTTGAATGAAATCAAGATTATGACGTTTTCCAACCTCATAGTCATTAGGGTCGTGCGCAGGGGTGATTTTTACCATTCCTGTTCCAAAACCAGTTTCAACATAGTCGTCTGCAATAATTGGAATTTGACGATCTGTAAGTGGCAAACAAAGCATTTTGCCAACGATTTTTTTATAGCGTTTGTCTTTTGGGTTCACAGCAACGGCGGTGTCTCCAAACAAAGTTTCAGGGCGTGTTGTTGCAACAACAATATAGCCCGAGCCGTCTGCAAATGGATAGCGAATGTGCCACATGTGACCAGGCATGTCTTTATAAACAACCTCGTCATCTGAAACAACCGATTTGCAACTTGTGCACCAGTGTGTTTGGCGAGTTCCGCGATAGATATATCCTTTGTTATAAAGGCGAATGAAGGCTTCAAGAACCGCAGATGTGCTCTTTTCATCCATTGTGAAACGATAGCGTTCCCAGTCTGCAGAAAAGCCCATTTCTTTGAATTGAGTCATGATTCTGTCGCCATAGGTGCCATACCAAGCCCAAGCCTCTTTATCAAAGGCTACACGACCAATCATCTCTTTGGTTTTGCCCTCATTTTTAAGTTTTTCAACAATTTTATGTTCGGTTGCAATTGCAGCGTGGTCGGCTCCCGGAACCCAAAGAGCACTGTAACCCTGCATGCGTTTTGTTCGAATTAAAATATCTTGATAGGTGTTGTCAAGAGCGTGACCGATGTGTGCCTGACTTGTAACATTTGGTGGAGGCATAATGATGCAGAATGGTTTTTTATTTTTGTCTACTGTGGCATGAAAATAGTGTTTTTCTTCCCATGTTTTATAAATATCTTTCTCAAAACTTTGTGGCTCATAAGTTTTTTCGTCTTTCATTGAGTTATTCATATTTTTCTCCTAGATTTTGATAAGGCTTTGAAAAAGTGCAAGTGCAAATGCGCACAAGAACAAAACATAGCCAATGATTCGAAGTTGCAATTCTTTGCGGTTTTGCTTGTCTGGATTTTTTCCTGTGAAAAATTTTGAGCAGAAAACCAACACAAGCCCAGCAAGAAGGCAACAAAACATTAAAACAATTAAAATGATTTTTAAAACTTTCATACTCTCCCCCTATTCGACTCGCTCTTCTTGTTCAGATTTTATCTTGTCTGAAATTTCATCTGAAACAGCAACTTTTTCGTCAAGTTCATGACTGCATGCAAGCACAATTTTGATTGCAAGAACACCAATTGACAAAACAAGCGAAATCAAAGCAATTGAAACGTGAATGTTCATTTCAAAGAAAAATGGGAAAACACAAACCATGAACAAACAATTCAAAACAAGAACACCAATGTTGAGTTTGCTTTGTTGTTTGTTTCGGTTTTTGCTTAAAAGGTCAACAATTAAACATGCAACATAAATTCCAAGGCTAACCGCCATGACAGGAACAAAAAGCCCATAATAGATAAACGAAACAAGTGCGCAAATGTTCACAAAGTCTGCAATGTAAATTGAAAAGCGATAAAGGCTTTTATAACTTGCGCCATATTTTCTTTCAAGAACAGCAAAAGCAAGCGACACTGCAAAAATTACAAAATAAACAGCACCCGAAATTTTTTGACCACCCCAAATGAGTGAAATGGCAAAAAACACCAAAAATGCGGTGTAGATGCTGAACATGATAATTGAAATTATATTTTTCTTTTCTTGCATGATATTTTCCAAATACATTGTACACCAAATTTCAGTTCGAATAAAGTGTTTTATAAACAAAAATATATTTTTTTGCATATTTTAAAGTGTGAAAATTTAAGGAGGAAAAAAATGAAACGAATTTTTACATATTTTATGTGTCTTGTCATGCTTGCAATTCCGTGTTCACTTTTTGTGGCGTGCAAGAAAGACAAGGACATAGTCAGACTCAATGAAGTAACGCACAGTGTTTTCTATGCCCCACTTTATCTTGCAATGAACCTCGGCTATATGGAAGACGAAAACATTAAAATTGAACTTGAAAATGGTCAAGGAAGCGACAAGAGCATGGCATCACTGCTTTCAAACAACGCCGACATTGCTTTGCTTGG
This sequence comes from uncultured Eubacteriales bacterium, assembly GCA_900557585.1. Lineage (GTDB taxonomy): Bacteria > Bacillota > Clostridia > Christensenellales > UBA1242 > UMGS2069. The sequence goes on along the minus strand of USTJ01000085.1, from coordinate 402 downwards.
TGCTGAAACCGTAATTTATCTTGAAGCGCAAGGAAGCACTTCTCATCCAATGATTTTTGGACAACTTACAAAACGCGACGGCTCTTTCCTTGTTTCAAAAACCAACGAGAAAGACACTTTCTCTTGGAAAACATCACTTCAAAACAAAAAGGTTATCGCGGGTCGCCGTGGAGGTCTTCCTGCAATGACATTTGAATGGGTTGTGAACAGCAACAATCTCATCAATGGCGAAAATATCACCCTTGACCTTGACACATCTTTTGCAATGCAAGTTCCTGTTTTTGAAGCAGACAACACTGCACAATATTGCACAATGTTCGAACCAACAGCAACCGAATTTGAAGAAGCCGGAAAAGGATATATTGTTGGCTCGGTTGGTGAATATTCTGGCGAAATTCCATT
>USTJ01000084.1 GCA_900557585.1 uncultured Eubacteriales bacterium | reverse complement strand
AAATGCTTCGCGACATTGATAAAAACACAGTTGACTTTGTGCCAAACTTTGACAGCACTCGTCAACAACCAACAGTTCTTCCATCAAGATTTCCAAACCTTTTGGTTAATGGTTCAGACGGAATCGCGGTTGGAATGGCAACAAACATTCCTCCACACAACCTTGGAGAGGTTATCGATGCAACTGTTGCACTTTTGCACAACCCAGACATTACAATTGAAGAACTCATTCAAATTCTTCCAGCCCCAGACTATCCAACTGGTGGTTTGATTCTTGGAACAAAAGGCATTGCCAACGCCTATACAACAGGAAAGGGCAACATTGTTGTTCGTGCAAGAACCGAAATTGAAGATGACGGAAACAGAAGTCGAATCATTGTTTCTGAAATCCCATATCAAGTGAACAAAGCCGAACTTATCGTTGCAATTGCTGACCTTGTAAAAAACAAAAGGGTAGAAGGCATTGCAGACATTAAAGAAGAGTCTGATAAAAAAGGAATGAGAATTGTAATTGAAATCAAGAACAACTATCAACCTCAAGTTGTTTTAAACTATTTGTTAAAACACACCGACCTTCAAACTTCATATGGTGTAACTTTCCTTGCTCTTGACAACGGAACACCAAAAATCATGAACCTTAAACAAATACTTTGCGCCTATGTTGACCATCAAAAAGATGTTGTAACAAGAAGAACACGCTTCGATTTGAATCGTGCAGAAGAAAGAGAGCACATTGTTAAAGGTTTGGTTGTTGCTCTTGCAAACATTGATGAAGTCATCAGAATCATCAAAGCGTCAACCGATCGTCAAGATGCTTCAACAAAACTTCAAGAAAGTTTCCTTCTTTCAGACAAACAAGCAAACGCAATTTTGGATATGCGCCTTCAACGTCTCACTTCTTTGGAAGTTGAAAAACTCAAAGAAGAACAAGAAGAACTTTTGAACACAATTGTTGAACTTAAAGGCATTTTGGCAAGCGACGAAAAAATCAAAAACATCATTGCAACCGAACTTCTTGAAATTAAAGAAAAATATGGCGAGCCAAGAAAAAGTGAAATCACACAAGACCTTTCAAGCATTGACATTGGAGATTTGATTGAACAAGAAGATGTTGTAATTTCAATGACACACTTTGGCTATATCAAACGTATTCCTGTTGATGAATACAAAAGTCAACACCGTGGTGGAATGGGCGTTACTGCACACAAAGCAAAAGAAGAAGACTTTGTTGAAAACTTGTTCATTTCAAACACACACGACGACATTATGTTTTTCAGTAATTTCGGAAAGGTTTACACCATTAAAGGATATGAAATTCCAGAAGGACAAAAACAAGCAAAAGGACGCGCAGTTGTCAACTTGCTTGAAGTTGCCGATGGTGAAAAAATCAACACAATCATGCCAATGCCAAAACAAACCGAAGGATATTTGGTTATCGCAACAAAAAGTGGCATGATCAAGAAGACCGACATTAAAGAATATGCAAACATTCGAAAGAGCGGAAAAATTGCAATTTCACTTGCCGAGGGCGATGAACTTATTTCTGTTCAATTCTCAAAAGGTGACGATGAAATTTTGGTTGCTTCAAACGAAGGAAAGTGCATCAAGTTCAGCGAAAATGATGTTCGTCCTCTTGGAAGAGACACAATGGGTGTTCGTGCAATTGACCTTGCCGATGACGACTATTTGGTTGATATGATTGTTTTGAAACCAGACACACAAATTATCACTGTTTCTGCAAATGGCTATGGAAAACGTTCACCACAAAGCGAATATCGTTTGCAAAACCGTCGTGGAAAGGGTGTAAAGGCTGGCGTGTTCAATGCAAAAACTGGCAGACTTGTAAACCTTAAACAAGCAACCGAAGATGAAGATATCATGATGATTGCAGACAACGGAATCATCATCAGAACCCCAGCAAAGGACATCAGTGTTATCGGTCGTGATACTGTTGGTGTAAAGATTATGCGTCTTAAAGACAATGCAAAAGTAACTTGCGTTGCAATTGCAGACCATATTGCTGAAGACTTGACAGATGATGGCGACCTTCACGATGATATTGAAATTTCTGAAACTTTCACAGATGAAAACAACGAATAGTTGATTCATAAATATTGATATATATTTAAACTTTTATTGTAGAGCAATATTGATTTGTGTATATGAATTTTATTGCAAAGTGAAATTGATTTTGAAATATAAAAGCAAATAAAAAAGCACCAAAATTTGGTGCTTTTTTGTATGTGAAAATATGCATTTGAATTGTGTTTTTAAGCGTGAATATTTATCAATATTTAGAACTGTGCTTTTTTTGTTGTTGGGGAAATAGTCTTAAAAGATAAGTTTTCACTAAAAGCGCAATAAAAAAACTCCAAGAGAAATTCTTGGGGCTTTTGATTTATTTATTTTCCGATTTTTGAAAGGTCGTGTTTTCCATAGAATCTGACATTTGAAATGTCAATTTTAAGACCGGTGTTTTCACCGTTTGCGAAATAGTACATTGTTCCGTCAATCTCAATTGAAACCGTTGTTGTTTCAGAATATGATTCAACATAGTCATCAATTTGAACAGAAACTGAAACTGCTTTTCCTTTCACAGCAGGAACTGTAACAACAAATTTTGGGTTGCCATCTTTTGTGTCGTGGTTTTTAAGGTTAGAGAAACGAACAATAAATTGAAGTTCTTCGGTTTGGTTTGAATAAATATCAAAAGTGATTTTGTTGATTGTCATTTTATAAAGCCAATCAGAAATTCCTGTGAACTTTACTTTTGTATATTGTGTCAAGTTGTCAAACTTATTGTCGGTGAAAGTTGAAAGTTTGTCTTCAATATCGCCAGTTTTGTCATAAACATTATAAATAACTTTGTTTTCGAAATATCTTGATGCATCTATTGGTTGTTCATTTTTGCCACATGCTGTGAAAAGAAGTGGGCAAATGCAAATTAAAACTGCGCAAATAAATGTAAAAATCTTTTTCATTAAATTTTGCCCCCGTCGTTAATATAGAAAAGGCCAAGGGTGCCTTTTCCGCAATGACTTGTGATTGTTGCGCCTGCTGGAACAACGACAATTTGTTTAAAAATGTTTTTTGCTTTCAAATATTCAACTGCTTCGTCAATAATTTCTGGTTCAAGAGAAGTTTGAGCCAAACAGCAAATTGATTTGTCTGGGTTTGGATAGTCTTTCAAAGTGTCGTCGAAATATTGTTTCAAAACAGCAATCATTTTTCCACGAGGCTTTCCAGTGTTTTGCATTATTCCGTCAACAAGTTGAATGCGTGGTTTGATTTTTAAAAGGTTTGCACCAAGAAGGGCAACGGCAGAGCATCTTCCACCCTTATAAAGATAGTCAACTTCTTGAATAATGAAACTTGCTTGAACAAAAGGAACTCTTTTTTCAACGCGTTTTGCAATTTCATGAAGTGGAAGACCAGCACGAGCAAGTTCACATGCATAAATAACCAAAAGTCCAGTTCCAATTGAAAGGCTTTTGCCGTCAACTGAAACAACTCTTCCACAAAAATAGTTTGCTGCGGTCACTGAATTGTTATAGGTGCTTGAAATGTTTCCAGAAAGACTGATATGAAGAACATATGAATCTGGGTCTTTTGCAAGAATGCTTTCAAAAAACACACGATAGTCTTCAACGCTGATTGCGCTTGTTTTTGGAAGTTTTTTTGTTGCTTTAACATAATCAAAAATGGTTTGTTCGTCAACATCAACTCCGTCACGATGTTCCTCACCGCCAAGCATAACATAGATTGGGATAATGGAAACATTGTTTTCTTTGATTTGTTCTGGCAAAAGGTCGCAAGAACTGTCTGATGAAATGAATACTTTCATTTTTTTCTCCTTGGTATTAGTGTGTATATTGTATCTGATTTTTACGCGTTTTGCAAGCGTGTGCCAAAAATTGCTGTCCAAATTGATTCAAGCATGTTTTTTCCATATTTAACTTGAATTGCAACTTTGCCAACAATTTCGTTTTTTTTCACGGTTCCAAACATTCTGCTGTCAATTGAACCATGACTGCGCTCGTCTGCAATGTTATAACTGTTTCGATTGTCGCCCATAACAAAATATTCATCTTTGCCCATGGTGATTGAAAACTCGCCAGCAGTTATGGTTTCGGTTGTGTTGGTGTTTTTGAGTCCTGCAACAAGTTCGTTATAAAACTCATAATATTCAGAAGGCTCATAGGTGTTTTGAATTTTTGTTTGTGCTTCTTTTGTATATGTTTCGTTCAGTTTGTTGCCGTTTAAATAAATGTCAACAACAAAATAGATTTGTCCATATTCATAGGTTGTGTCAACTTTCTTGAATGTAAGAGTGTCACCAGGGGTTGCGATTACTCTTTTAATAATCTGCTTTCCGCTTGGGGTTTTTCCACCTTTAATCACAACAATGTCTTTATAATGAATGTTTTTTGATTTTGAAACATACACAATGT
>USTJ01000083.1 GCA_900557585.1 uncultured Eubacteriales bacterium | reverse complement strand
AACCTTGTTTTTGGTGTTCCATATGAGCATGACATTTTCAAGGTGAACAATCACTATGGCATTTATGTTTGTTGTGCGGGGCTTTTCACCGGAGCAAGTTATCGCACCAAGCGCGAGATTAAAAAGCGTGTTGGTAAAATTGCATATTTCTTTGACGGCGTGAAAGACATTTTTCATGCAAAGCCTGTGCATGTTGTTCTTGAAACCGAAAACGAAAAAATTTGTGAAGATTGCGCGCTCGTCTTGATTTTAAATTCAAGAAGCACGGCGGGCTTTCTTTTTAACAAAAAAGCGCAACTTGATGACGGCGTTGTTGAAGTTGTGCTTGTTCACTCTAACAAGAAAAGAGTTTCATTTTCAAATGTTTGCACCACAGCGGGCATTTTCGCGTTTGGGCTGAACCACTATAAAAAAAGCAAAAAAATAACCTATCGAGTTTTGCATAACTTTAAAATGAAGGTTAAGGGTGAAACGGTCATCAATCTTGACGGCGAAAAAGCCGATGCAGGCGACTTTGATTTTAAAGTTATAAACAAAGCAGTAAAAATTATTGTTCCACAAAAATATGTGGAAAAACTTTGAGGCAGAAATGAAAAAAGAAAAAAATATCAATATTCAACAAAAGGAAAAAGAAGAAAAGAAAAAACAAGCCGAAAAAGACAAGAAAATCAAGAAGCTTAAAAGCAAGCAAACTGAAAAATCAAAAATGATAGACCTTGATGTTCTTGAAAAACCGGCAGAAAAGAACTTTGGAGGAATGTATCTTTCCGACATTTTGAAGCCGGTTTTGTTTTTGGTTTTTGCAATTGTTTTTGAAATGGTGAACTTTGCGTTCATCCGCTTTAAAGCAACCGGAAGTTCAACAACGGTTCAACTTTTGCCAACCTATTTCATGATAAACTTGTCGTTCTATCTTGTTGTTGCGGGCATCATGTTTGTTGTAAAGCGTGGGTGGGCAAATGCTGTCATGTATGTTTTCCTTGGTTTTCAAATTGCAATCAACTGCATCAACTCAACACTTTACAAGGTGTTTGGCGACATTTTCTCTTTCGACATGATTAAACTTGGTGGCGAAGCGGTTGCCGCTTTCTCTTTCCAATTCATTGAGTTTTGGAGCATTCTTGCAAACCTTGCAATTTTGGCAGTTCTTATCACTTCGCAAGTTTTAATGGACAAAAAAATAAAGAAATATTATCCACTCAAAAGAATGAATCGTCTTTCACTTTTGCTTTCAGTTTTCTCGGCTCTTTGGACGATTTCAATCACTGGATTTTTTGTTCAAACTGCAAACTTTAAAAACACCCCAAACTCTATTGCCGTTGCCGAAAGCGACAAATATTTGTGGGACAACATGCAGTTTAAACTTGAAGCCTATAAAAAGTTTGGAACCTATGGTTTCTATGCAAAAAGCATTGGCAATTTGATTTATAAAAACGACAAGCCAACCGATGCCGAAATCACCGACATTAAAAAGGGTTTAAAAGACGGACAAAAACAAACCAACACCTCGGCAACTCTTTATGGCGACAATCTCATTATGATTATGCTTGAAAGTTTCGAGTGGTTTGCAATTGACCCAATCTATACTCCAACACTTTGGAAAATTAGAACCGAATCGGGTGTTGCTTTTGAAAATTTCTATTCGAAAAACAAAACAAACATGAGCGAGGATATTGGACTGAACGGAAACATGCCAAAAGACACACAAATGTCAACTTTGGCGGGCAAAGACAATTTGAACACTCCATATTCTCTTCCAAACTTGTTCAGAAGTCTTGGCTATTCAGCAAACTATTTCCATGGATACAAAAAGACATTCTATGAGCGCGATGTTGTAAACAAGAACATGGGCTTTGAAAATGTTTATGGTGTTGAAGACGTAACACTTGAAAACAAAAGCACTACTTTCAACGACTGGAACCTTGATTCGGACTATATTAACGCAATGCTCGACAAGTTCATTCCAGACCAAGACGAACCATTTTTCTCTTTCTTTACAACCGTTACAACCCATGGTTCCTATAACCGAACAAACGAGCGTTTTCAAGTTTATTATGATTTGTGGAAAAAGGAACTTGACAGATATAAGACTTGGCTTTCAGAAAACACCTCATATTCTTATCCAGAAGACCCTCATATGGAAGCACTTTACAGACAATATAAGTGTGCTGCCATGGACACCGACCGCATGGTTAAACTTGTCCTTGACACATTAGAGGCAAGGGGACTTGCAGACAAAACAACTTTGGTTCTTTATGCCGACCACAACGCATATTATGAAAACCTTTGCTATGGCATCAAGAACATTTCAAAAGACGACTTCTATGACACCTATATGTATAACATTCCTGCAATGATTTGGTCGAAAAAACTTGAACATCAAGTGAACAACACTTTCTGCAACACCTATGACATTTTCCCAACCGTTTGCGAACTTTTTGGGCTTCCATATAACACCTATATGACCCAAGGCTTCAACATTTTCAACCCAGCAGAAATTTCGCAAAGCCTTATGGTTTCCTATGTCACAGGAATGTTCAAACAAGACATTTATTCAATCAACATTGTGGATATGTATGTCACCGAGGGCGTAACCAGCCAAGAAATGGAATTTTTCAAGCGTGACGCTTGCCGTTTCTATGAAAAACAACACATTCTTGAACAGATATATAAATTTGGCTTGTTCAAAGACGATAAATAAAAATAACTTTCCAGTTTTTTCTGGAAAGTTTTTTATTTGACAAAATTTGCTTGCGGTTGTATTCTATAACAAAGGAGAAAAGTTGTGGGCATTAAAAACTTCACAAAAAATGACAGCGGATTTGTCTGTGAACACTGCGGGGCAAAGGTTGAAAAACTTGGCTATACCTCGCGTGACCATTGTCCAAATTGTCTTGCATCAAAACATGTTGACATTTTTCCGGGAGACAGGCAAAACACCTGCAAAGGAACAATGTTTCCAGTTGGCGTTTTGGTGAAAAAAGACGGCTATATAATTGAATATGAGTGCTCTGTGTGTGGGGCTCACCACAACAACAAGTCGGCAAAAGATGACAATTTCGAAACAATTTTGTCGGTTATGAACAAAACCTATAAAAAAGAAAAGTTCGCGCCTAAAAAGCAGTGAAAACATAGATTTTTTCAATTGTTGTTGACAAAAACGCCCTTGCGGTTTTATAATAAAATCAGTTTATGAAAAACAAGGAAAAACAATATGAAAAACAATGTTTGTGGCGATGATAATAATTTCTAAAACACATTTTAAATGGGTTCATATTGTCAAGTAAAACAAAACTTTTTGGCAAACCCAAAAAGTTTTTTGTTTATAAGGAGAAAAACATGAAAATAAGCGAAATTAAACCAGGAAAAGTAGAGTTTCAAGGCTGGATTGAAAACTTGCGTGACAAGAAAAACATGCAGTTCATTGTTATCCGTGACCTTTCTGGAAAAGTTCAAGTTACTGTGATAAAAGCAGAAAAACCAGAAATTGCAGAAATCTTTTCAAAAGCAACCTTGGAAAGCACTGTGAAAATTAAAGGAGAGGCAGTTGCCAACGAGTTTGTTAAACTTGGCGGAATTGAAGTTATTCCAGAAGAAGTTGAAATCACAAGCCATGCCGAGCCTCTTCCAATTGCAGAAGACAGTTCAATTGACCAACGCCTTGACTATCGTTGGGTTGACCTTCGAAGCCCTGCAAAAGCATTGATTTTCCAGGTTGAAACAACACTTAACCAAGCAATGCGTCAATATGCAATAGACCATGGTTGCATTGAAATTCACACCCCAACTTTGATTGGAACATCGAGCGAGGGTGGTGCAGATGTTTTTGAAGTTAAATATTTCGACAAAAAAGCATATCTCATTCAAAGCCCACAATTCTATAAGCAAATGGCAATGTGCGCAGGCTTTGAAAAAGTTGTCATCAACACGCCAGTTTTCCGTGCTGAAAAATCTCACACAAAACAACACGCAACCGAGTTCAGTGGTTTCGACATTGAAATGAGTTATGTAAACGGCGTTGAAGATGTGATGCAGTTTGAAGAAAACTTGCTTGCCTATGCAATTGGCGAAGTTGCAAAAAAACATGGTGAAAAAGTGAAAGAACTTTTGAATGTTGACATTGTTGTTCCAACAGTTCCTTTCCCAAGAATCACAATGAAAGAAGCATATAAGGTTCTTCGCTCGCTTAACATTGACATTAAAGATGGCGAAGATTTCACAAAAGAGCAAGAAGTTGCCCTTTGCGACTATATGGAAAAGAAAAATGGTCATCAATTCTTCTTTGTAAAAGAATATCCAACAAAAGTTAGAGCGTTCTATACAATGGCAAAAGAAGATGAACCAGAATATTCAAAGTCATATGACCTTTATTTCAAAGATGTTGAAATCACATCTGGTGCTCAAAGAGAACATCGCCCAGATGTTTTGAAAAGACAAATTGAAGAAAGAGGAATCGACCCAACTCCAATGAC